>JASFRY010000221.1:0-7111 GCA_050114675.1 Gemmatimonadota bacterium
CATCGAGCTCATCGATCCCCGGCCCCGTACCGGCGCCCGCGGGCACCTGGTGGCCTTCCTGCATCCCCGGAGCACCGGAGGCGTCCTGGTGGAGCTCGTTCAGCACGACCCCTGACCCGCTCGGGCCCGGGCCCGGCTGGCTACCGCTGGACGGGCTTCAGGTTCCGTGCGGTCCCGGAGCGCGCTACTCTCCCACCTGGCTCATGACCTTCTCCAGGTCCACCTGCTCCACGAGCCACTGCCCCTCGTGCGTCCGCACGACCACGAAGGGCACGTCTTTCACCTCCTGCCCCTCCACCGTCAGGTCCACGAAGATCCGTGTGGCCTCATTGAGCCGGCCCGCCACGCTCTCCTCCCGCGCGATCCGGTAGTCCTCGTGCCGCAGGACGCGGGCGATGGCATCCATGCGCACCTCCACGTCCCGCTCCTTGACGCACGACGTGCCCCCGAACCAGGACCCGATCTTCTTGAAGAAGCACGAGAACGTGCTCCCCGTGTCGCTCATGGGACCGTCCACCGTCCCGAAGAGCCTGCCCATCCCCCGCAGGTCACGGTCGTTGACCGCCTGGAGGAACCGCTCGACGGAGAGCTGCGCCACCACGGCCGCGGTAGGCCCCGATTGCACCACCCGCGTCGCACACCCCGAAGACAGGAGCGCCGTCAATGCGAGGATCGTCCCCCACCGGAGTGGAAGCGTTGAGCGTACCCTCATGAGTTCTCCTGGGCGCGTGTCCGGTTGATCCAGCGGGTCGTGGGGGGCCACGTCGCAACGAATCTGGAACAATGCCCCCCGGGCGGGAACCCCGGGGGGCCGTCGGCCTCAGGCGTCGGTCGCCGGAACCGCCTCCGGCACCGGAGCGGGTGCCACGGCCTCGAAGGCCAGCCGTGTCCCGTCGGGGGACGGCGTCGCCACGATGCGCGTGCCCTCCGGCACCTCTTCGTCCAGGAGGAAGAGCGCCAGCGGATCCTGGACGAACCTCTGGACCGCACGCTTGAGCGGCCGCGCCCCGAAGGCGGGATCGAACCCCTCCTCCGCCAGGAACGACCTGGCCTCGTCCGTCACGTCCAGGACGACGCCCAGGTCCTGGGCCAGCCTGGCCACGCGCTGGACCTGGAGGTCCACGATGTGCCGCAGCTCCTCGTGGCCCAACGGACGGAAGACCACGATGTCGTCCACCCGGTTCAGGAACTCGGGCTTGAAGTGAAGGTGGAGCTGCCCGCGCACCTCACGCTCCACCTCCTCCCGGTCGCCGTGGCCCGCGGCCTCAAGGATGAGCTGGCTCCCGATGTTGGAGGTCATGATGATGACCACGTTGCGGAAGTCCACGGTGCGGCCCTGGGCGTCGGTGAGCCTCCCGTCGTCCAGGATCTGGAGGAGGACGTTGAACACCTCCGGGTGGGCCTTCTCGATCTCGTCGAAGAGCACCACCGCGTGGGGGCGGCGCCGCACCGCCTCGGTGAGCTGGCCGCCCTCCTCGAACCCCACGTAGCCCGGAGGAGCGCCGATGAGACGCGCCACGGCGTGCTTCTCCATGTACTCGGACATGTCGATGCGCACCATCGCCCGCTCGTCGTCGAAGAGGAACTCGGCCAGCGCACGGGCGGTCTCGGTCTTCCCCACGCCCGTGGGGCCCAGGAAGATGAAGGAGCCCACCGGCCGGTCGGGGTCCTGGAGTCCGGCCCGGGCCCGCCGCACTGCGTTGGAGACGGCGCGCAGGGCTTCCTCCTGGCCGATGACCCGCTGACCGAGGTGCGCCTCGAGCTGGGTCAGGCGCTTGCGCTCCGAAGCCATGAGCCGCTTCACGGGGATGCCCGTCCACTCGGCCACCACTTCGGCGATGTCGTCGGCCTCCACGTCCTCCCTCAGGAACTTCTGGTCCTTCTGGAGCTCGGCAAGGCGCTCCGACAGCGCCTGGATCTCCTCCTCGCTCCGGGGCAGCTCCCCATAGCGAATCTCCGCCGCCCGGTTCAGATCGCCGGTGCGCGTGGCCCGATCGGCCTCGACCCGGAGCTCATCGACCCGGGTGCGCAGCTCCTGGATCCGGGCGATGACATCCTTCTCCGCCTGCCAACGGGCCTTCATGCCCTGGCTCTTCTCGCGGAGCTCGGCCAGCTCCGCCTCGATGTCCTCACGGCGCTCCACCGCGGCGCGCTCCTTCTCCTTCTGGAGCGCCTGACGCTCGATCTCGAGCTGGGTGATGCGCCGCTCCAGGATGTCGATCTCCTGCGGCAGCGAGTCGATCTCGATGCGCAGGCGGCTCGCCGCCTCGTCGATGAGGTCGATGGCCTTGTCGGGAAGGAAGCGCCCGCCGATGTAGCGGTCCGACAGCGTGGCGGCCGCGATGAGGGCGTCGTCGGAGATGCGCACGCCGTGGTGCACCTCGTAGCGCTCCTTGAGGCCTCTCAGAATGGCCACGGCGTCCTCGACGGAGGGCGGCGCCACGTACACGGGCTGGAAGCGGCGCTCCAGGGCCGGGTCCTTCTCGATGTGCTTGCGGTACTCGTCCAGGGTGGTGGCCCCCACCACCCGGAGCTCGCCCCGGGCCAGGGCCGGCTTGAGCATGTTGCCGGCGTCCACGGCACCCTCGGCGGCACCGGCGCCCACGATGGTGTGCATCTCGTCGATGAAGATCACGTAGCGTCCCTCGGCCTCGGTGATCTCCTTGAGGACGGCCTTCATCCGCTCCTCGAACTCCCCCCGGTACTTGGCTCCGGCCAGCATGGAGGAGATGTCGAGCTGGAGCAGCTTCTTGTTGGACAGGGTCGTGGGGACGTCTCCTGCCACCATGCGCTGGGCCAATCCCTCCACGATGGCCGTCTTCCCCACCCCCGGCTCGCCGATGAGCACCGGGTTGTTCTTGGTGCGACGGGCCAGGACCTTGATGACGCGACGGATCTCCTCGTCCCGGCCGATGACCGGGTCGAGCTTCCCCCGGCGCGCCAGCTCGGTGAGGTCGCGGCTGAAGCGGGCGAGCGCCCGGTACGAATCCTCGGGGCTGTCGTCGGTGACTCTGTGGGAGCCCCGGACCGACTCCAGGGCCGCCCGGACCTCGGAAAGGGTCGCACCGGCGTCCCGCAGGATGCGGCCGGCGTCGTTCTTCTCGCTGGTGAGGCCCAGGAGGAGGTGCTCGGTGGAGACGAAGTCGTCTCCGAGCTCCCGGGAGACCTCCTCGGCTCCATCCAGCGCCTTGCGCAGGTCACGGGACAGCGACGGCTCGGCCCCGCCCTCCACGCGGGCCATCCGATCCATGGCCTCCCGGGCCCGGCTCTGCACGAGATCCGTGTTCACTTCCAGCTTCTGGAGCACGGGCACCACGATCCCCTCCTCCTGGGAGAGGAGCGCATCGAGGAGGTGCACGCCGTGGACCTCCGGGTTCCCCCGGCGGCGCGCTTCGGCCGCCGCCGCCTGGAGGGCTTCGCCGGCCTTCACTGTGAGTCGTTCTGCACTCAACATGGGCGTCTTCTTCCGATGGTTCGTTCCTTCGGCCGGAAAACTGCCATTCTGGCAGCCTCCGGTCCATCCGCCCTGGTAGAAACACAAGATCCGGGCCATCCCCGCCCGGGAGCCCGGCCCTGCCCGCCGGTCAGGGCAGCGGATCCCCCACCACCCGCTTCACCTGGGCGCCGGCGGGAATCCGATCCCCGGCGGCGCGCCGGTTCAGGCGGCCCAGCTCCTCCAGGCTCACGGCCGACGGATAGGCCTGTGCGAACTCCGAAAGCGTCATGGTCCGGGGGAGGGTGACCACTTCGAGTCGGCGAGGCTGGACGCTCAGAACCGCAGGATCCGTCACCGGCGCGAAGCTCTCCATGGTCCTCCCCGCCACGCTCGCGTACCCGGACCACGCGCCGGCCTTGGCATAGCCGAGGATCCGGTAGACCGCCCCCCCGTAGGAGAGGTACATGGCCTCCCCCTGCACGTCTCCGCCCTGGGTGGAGGCCGTGAAGGTGGCACGGACCCGCGGAATGCCGTTCGCGTCGCTGCGTCTGAGCGTCCCACCCGTCACCCCGTCCCCTGAGAGGAAGGTCCGGAGCGCCGCCTCGGGGTCCTGGGTGTCGGATACGGGCTCGAGGATCACCGCTGCGTCCTGGCCCGAGCTGACCGCCGCCACCTGCGTTCGCTCGTTGACCGTCTTCCAGCCGTCGGGAAAGCGCAGCTGAAACGCCAGCTGGGGATGGAGGAAGAGCCCATCCTTGAAATACCCTTCCCGGGGATCTTCTCCGAACACCAGTCCGTCGATGTGATCCAGGAGCGCGTCCCGCTTCACCATGCCCGTGTCCGGAGCGCCGGTGGAGGCAATGAAGTCCCTGATGTGGGCCTCGCGATTCTCCGGATAGGGGTGCGTGAGCTGCCACTCGGGCACCCTCGTACCCGCGCCTCCCGAGACCGACGCCAGCATCTGGAAGACGCCGATGAGGGTCATGGGATCGTATCCGGCGCGGCTCATGTAGCGCACCCCGAGCTCGTCGGCCTGGGTCTCGTCGCCTCGCGAGTACTTGAGGTTCAGGAGCCCCAGCCCGGCGGACAGGATGTCTCCGAACTGGCGCACGTCCTCGGAGAGGATCATTCCCACCCCGAGACCGAGCTGCTCCAGCTGCTGGCGGCTCATCTGGGTCACCGAGTGGCGGGCAGTGACGTGACCGATCTCGTGGCCCAGGACGCCGGCCAGCTCCGCCTCGTTCTGGAAATAGGGGAGGATGCCGCGGGTGACGTAGATGAACCCGCCCGGGAGGGCGAAGGCGTTCACGCCCGGGTCGTCCACCACCTCGAAGGACCACGGCAGGTCGGGACGCTCGGAGGTGGCGGCGAGGCGATCGCCGATCCCGGCCACGTAGGACTCCAGGGCCGGATCCTGGACGATGCCGAGGGACGCCTGCACATCCTTGGCGCCGTCCTGGCCGATGGTGATCTCCTGCCGCTCCGAGATCAGCGACAGCTGACGCTCACCGGTGGCCGGATTCACGGCGCAGGCCGTCATCGAGACGAGGCCGGCAAGGAGAGAAGCGGTTCGAATCCTCAACACGGTGCCTCCATCAGCGAGAGCCGTTCGTTCGTCCAGGTCCGGTGCGAGGGCCGGATCGGGCGCTTGAGTCTACTGCCCAGGGCGCCGACCTTTGGGATACCCACGAACAGCCGAGGATTTCCTTGCCCCGATACCGTGCCTGGCGGATCCCCCGGGTCCCTCGAGGGATACCATCGCATCCGTCGGTCCCCGACCTCCGACGCTCCACCCACGCCCCCGAGCCTCGCAGAGGAGCAGGATGAAGATCCACGCCCTCGCCCCTTCCCGGCGACGCACCTTCACCATCCCGGCAAGCCGGCGCGCCGGTGGGATCGCCTGGGTCTTGCTGGTTCTGCTCGCGCTCGTGGGCGGGTGCCGGAAGGGGCCGACGCGAACCTCCGACGCGGGCGGAATCGACAGGGATACGTTCATCTCCACCTACGTGGATCTCCGCACCGCCACCATCCGGGCACGGCCCGACTCCCTGGATCCCCAGGTCCGGGCCGGCATCCTGAAGGAGCACGGCGTCACCGCGGACCAGCTGCTTCGCTTCGTGCAGGCCCACGGCGAGGACGTGGGCTACATGCGGGATCTCTGGGACGACGTGGAGAAACGTCTCGACGCCGTCCGGCTGGGAGAGGGCGGCGCCGACGTCCGGCGCTGATGTCCGGCGCTGGCACGGCACCCGTGTCCCTTCCGCGCGTCATCCTGGCCGAGGGCCGTGAAGCCCCCTTCGTCGGCCGGCATCCCTGGGTCTTCTCCGGCGCCATCGGCGGCGTGGAGGGGGACCCGTCGGACGGGGCGGAGGTGGTGGTGACCACCGCCGGAGGCGCCTTCGTCGCCCGTGGTCTCTTCAACGCCCGCAGCCAGATCCGGGTGCGCCTCTACCGCTGGAACGACGAGCCCCTGGATCCGGAGTTCTTCGCGCGACGCATCCGCCGGGCCGTGGCGCTCCGCCGGGACACCCTGGGGCTCGACGACCCGGAGGGCGGCTGTCGCCTCGTCTTCTCCGAGGGAGACGACCTTTCGGGGCTCACGGTGGATCGCTTCGGCGCCTGGCTCTCCGTGCAGTTCACGAGCCTCGCCCTCCATGCCCGCCGGGAAGCCCTCCTGGATGCGCTGGAAGCGGAGGTCGCTCCCGGAGGGATCGTGCTGCGCACGGAGAAGGGAATCCTGGACGAGGAGGGACTCGAGCTCCGCGACGGGCCGGTGCGCGGCACCGTGCCCGAGGCGCCCATCGAAGTGCGCGAGGGGGAGCTCTCCTTCGCGGTGGACCTGCGCACGGGACAGAAGACGGGCTTCTACCTGGATCAGCGCGACAACCGGGCGAGCGCGGCGGCGTACGCTCGCGGACGCACCGTGGCGGACGTGTGCTGCTACTCCGGGGGCTTCGCGCTGACGGCGGCCGCCGGCGGCGCCCTGCAGGTGACGGGGGTGGACACGTCCGCGCCGGCCCTGGAGCTCGCCCGGACCAACGCGGTGCGCAACGGACTGGACGGCACATGCTCTTTCGTTCGGGCCGACGCGTTCGGGTGGCTGGAGCAGGAGGCCGAGGCCGGACGCTCGTACGGCATGGTGATCCTCGACCCTCCCCGCTTCGCCCGGAGCCGCAAGGGCGTGCGCCAGGCGCTGCACGCCTACGAGAGCCTCAACCGGAGAGCTCTGGCCGTCCTGGAGCCAGACGGCATCCTGGTCACCTGCTCGTGCTCGGGACGCGTGTCGTCCGAGGAGTTCCTGGGGGCCGTAGGGCGGGCCGCGGCGGCGTCGGGCCGTCTGCTCCAGGTCGTGGAGCACCGGGGCCAGGCCCCCGATCACCCCGTGGCCGCCACCTGCCCGGAATCGGCCTACCTGAAGTGCCTCATCTGCCGGGTGGGGTGACCGGGGAAGCCGCTGGGACCCCCGCGCCGTCAGTCCACCGCCCTGGGCCCCGGGATCCGGAGGCCGATGCCTACCGCGCCGGGGCCGAAGAACGACGCCCCGAACCTCACGATCCACCCCGACACCAGGGTCAGGTCCAGCCCCACGTCCAGCGAGGCGTCCAGCCCGGCGTGGTCCCCCGGGCGTGTGGAGAGATCCAGCGTGGTGTGGGCTCCGGCGTAGGGCGCGAAGAC
>JASFRY010000222.1:0-7100 GCA_050114675.1 Gemmatimonadota bacterium
GATCGGCGGACCCGATCTGCCCGACAGCCAAGCGCCTCTCGCGGGGTGCGCGTCAGCGCCCTCGCGACCGTCGGTGTCCTCGTCCTCCTCGCCGGTGCCGCCACCGTCGCGGGACAGTCCCGCCAGCGCTGGACGTTCGGAGACGACGCCTTCGCCGACCTCTGGTTCCACGGTCTGGCCGTGGTCGGCTTCTACGGCTTCGGTCCCTTCCCCCTCTACGACCCCGACTACGCCCTGGCTGCGGCTGCCGAACGGCGCGCCGACGGCACTCGGGAGACCCCGCTCGAGCTCCGGCGCGGCGACTTCCGAGGGTCCTTCCAACGGGATGAGGCCTTCGAGATCCTCCACTTCGTCCCCCTGTACTTCGCCGGTCGGGATCCGCGGGAAGCCCTGCGCTCGCTCAGCGCCGTGGCGAGTCTGGCCCCGGGCACCCTTCCTCAGGAGGGAGACGCCGCGGCGACGGCGGTGGCCTCCGTGCTCACTCGGGCGGATGAACGCCGGACGTTGGGAGACTTCGTCCGCGCCCTGGACGAGGAGTGGACCCGCGTGGTCCTCCCACGCCGGACGGAGAACGCCGCCGGGAATCGGCAGCGGCTCCTGGAGATCCGGCACCGCTGGACGTCGGTGTGGGCCCCCGCCCTCACGGATTTCCTCTCGAGGGAGGGGTTCCAGGAGGGATCCGTGGTGGTGGTGCCGGCCCTGGGGGCCGAGGGACGCTTCCTGGACCGGAACCCCGCCGGCACCCCCGGTCCGTTGGTGGTCGTGGGAGACCCGGGGGAAGCAGCAGGGACCGACGCGGCCCTCAGCTCCCTCGTCCGCGAGCTCTGCTACCCGGCCGTGAGGCGAGCCTTCGCCCCATTCGAGGGTCGCGTCTCCGACCGCGTTGCGGCTTCACGCGCCAGTGACCTGACTGCCACGCGATGCGGCGAGCTCCTCCTGGAGGCGCGCGCACCCGCGCAGGTGGCTGCCTACCGAGCCCGGTTCGACCTCCCCCCGGGGGGGGCCGGCCGGGCCTTCTTGTCGGCGTCGGGGGATATCCCCGGAGCCGCCGCGTGGGAGGGTACGTTGGAGGAAGCCCTTCTGCGTGAACTCAACCTCGATCCAGACGCGGCGGGGGTCCGCACCCCGTCCGTCGGAGGAAACCCACAATGAGTGTACGCACAAGCAGCCGGGCACTGGTACCGTTCGTGCTGCTCTTGTTCACCGCACCGCCAGTCCACGCCACCGATGGCCACTTCCTGCACGGCGTCGGCGCCGTCAACTCGGCCATGGGCGGCTCCGGCGTCGCCGCCATCGGCGACATCCTGGGGAGCTTCTACCTCAACCCGGCCGGTCTGCACGTGGGTCGTGGCACCCGCGCAGCCCTGGGCTTCGAGATGTTCCGGGCGACACGGAGCGTGTCGAGCAACATCCAGGGCTTCGGGGGCAGCACGACCCAGAGCAAGTCCGACTTCGTGCCCGTGCCGGCCTTCGCCTGGACCACCGCCGTGAGCGACAAGGTCACCGTGGGCATCGGCGGCCTGGGCATCGGTGGGTTCGGCGTGGACTACCCCCAGGACAACACCAACCCCATCCTGGCCCCCCGTCCCCAGGGATTCGGGCAGGTCTACAGCAACTTCAGCCTCATGAAGGTCTCGCCGGCCGTGGCCTTCGAGGCCTCGGACAGGCTCCAGCTCGGCTTCGCCTTCAACGTGGACTGGTCGTCGCTGGCCGTGGACCCCTTCCCTGCGGCGTCACCTGCGGCGGATCCGGGTCCCGACGGCACCCCCGGGACCGCCGACGACCGCGCCTACTACTCCCGTGCCACGGCGGCCGATGGAGCCTGGGGCGTGGGCTTCCAGGCCGGCCTCATCTTCAAGGCCACGGACGAGTTGAACTTCGGGCTGTCCTACGCGAGCCCCCAGTGGTTCCAGGACTTCGAGTGGAACGTGATGTACGAGAACCCGAACCTGGCGAACTTCGGCCAGGCGCGGACCATCACGTTCGCCATGGACGTGCCCGCCGTGTACGCGGGCGGCTTCGCGTACGACCGGGGCAAGCTCCTGTGGACCGGTGACGTGCGCTACATCACGTATTCCAGCACCGCCGGCTTCGACAAGGCTGGCTTCGACGCCACCGGCGCCGTGCAGGGCTTCGGCTGGGACGACATCCTGGTGCTGGCCACCGGGCTCCAGTTCTCGCCCGACGACCGGCTCTTCTTCCGGGGCGGCTGGAACTACTCCCAGAACCCGGTGCCCGACGAATACAGCATGTTCAACGTGCCGGCTCCGGCCATCGTCCAGCAGCACGCCACGCTGGGCCTGGGCTTCGAGGCGGTCTCGGGGCTCCACGTGGACCTGGCCTACTACCACGTGTTCGAGAACGAGATCTCCGGCCCCCTCTATGGTCCGACGGGCCCCATGGCGGGCTCCAGCGTCGGAAGCAAGATGTACGAGGACTCGTTCATCATGACGTTCTCGTTCCATCCCGAGGGGATGTAGGGCGCAAGACGTCCACGAAACACGTCTCCGGGTGGCACGACGGGACCGCCACCCGGAGACGTGGATCTCGGATCGTCGAAGGGGGGTCCCGAGCTCCGGGCTTTCGCTACCGGGACTCCGGCGGCGGCGGGAGCGTGTCTTCGCCTTGGCTCGTCTCCAGCTTCGCCAGCCCCTCCACCACCCAACCCGGCACGGCGTCACGGTTCAGCGCCGTGGAGCCGCCGGCGCCGTGGAGCGCGGTGAGCACCTGGTCCAGAGCGGCCTCCAGCTCGGCCTGGGCCTCGGCATCGGTCCCCGCCGCCTCGATGACCGGGTCGGCCGACACCCTCTCACCCCGGATGGGCTCGTAGGAGATGCGTCCCTTGAGCCGGGTCATGAGGTCGTCCAGGGAGAGAGCGGCCTCGGCGAGCTCGCGTACCCGCGCATAGTGCGCCTCACGGCGGGACCATCGCGACGAGAAGGCCTCCAGCGCCGAGGCCAGGCGCAGAGACTTGACCGGTCCCGAGAGACCCGCGGCGTTGGCAGCGTCCAGGTAGGCCTCGCGATAGATCTGGGCCTCATCGGCCTGGGCCGCCTCGGCATAGACGAGATAGCGCTGCCAGAAGTCCCGCACCTGGGGGTAGGCACCCGGGTCGGCCAGGTAGTACCCTTCCAGCCAGGCGTTCGGCACCTCGTCGATCCGGTTCTCTCTTCGCAGGGCGTCCATCCGCTGTAGGAATCCAGAGAAGGCCTCGCTGCGGATCTGCTCCTCCGTGCGCGGAACCACCCGTGGCGCGCGCGCGTCCTCGGCGGGGGGCACGGAAGCCGCGTCCTCTCCCGCCGGCGAAGGTCCGTGGCGTGACGCCGCGTAGAGTGACAGCGCCAGCACCGGCAGCGCCACCGCCGCCAGGATGAGGCCCCAGGACATCAGAGAGCGTCTCTCGCCGGACCCGCGCCCAGACCCGCTCGCGGACCCGCCGGAGGGCGCGGCATCACCGGGGGACGGCCCGGCGAACGTGTCGTCGCTCCAGGCTCGAGGCGTCGAAGCCCTGGAAGCGGGCACCAGGCCCTTGACGACCCCCGACCCCGTTTCCAGCAGGGGAGCCTCCGCCTCCGGGCCCTGCCCTTCGAGGTCGCTGCGCCGCTCCTCCTCCATCTTCTCGATGAAGGCCCGCGCCTGCTCCTCGGGTGAGATGTCGGGCTCCTCCACCAGGTCGAGGGTGAGGTCGTCCGTCACCTCGCCCGTGCCCGCCTCAGCGCCTTCGACGGAGGGATCGACGAGGGGATCGAGGAACAGCTGCACCATGGGGTGCGTTCCCGCGGGCGCCCACTCCCCCGTGAGCGCATCGTAGACCAGGTCGTCGGAACGGATCACGCCGGTGCGAACGAGCTCGGCGAAGATCTCCACGGACTTGGGCTCGATCTCCTCCCCGTCGCGCGTCCGGATGCGGAATCGTGCCGTCATGGGGTGCCTGTCGCGTCTCCCTCGTCGCTGCCGGCCAGGAAGTTCCCCTTCCCTACGCAGCCACCGACAGCGCGTCGGGCGGGCCGGCGCATCCCTTGAGGATGGAGGATCGGGCCGGAGCGGACGGCCTTATCCGTGTTCAATCGTAGGCCCGTGGAACCGAGAGACGCAAGACATTCTGCGCCGTTTCAGGCACTTCCAGCCTCCTGCTCGACGTCCCGCGAGAGTCGCTCCACCTGCTCCACCAGGGAGCTGCTGAAGATCGACTGATTCTCACGGAACCACGCCCGCCACGACGGCGCGCGCAGGTGCTCCGTCAGGGTGCGCTCGTAGCTCTCCCAGATCTCCTGATCCAGCGCCCCGACCCGGTACTGATACACCAGGTTCCCGAAGTGCCGATAGACCGCCGTCATGTAGGCGTCCCACCGCACGCGCTCCGGCGGCGTGAGCCCGCCGGGGTCGGTCTCGGCCCGGTGGAGGAAGGCGGCGAACTCCGAGTCGCGGAACGAGTGCTCCAGCAGCCGGATGCTGTTCTGCACCATGGAGTTGAACGAGGCGGCGCGCACCGACGTGGTGTTCTGCTGCATCTCCTTGGCCAGGTAGACCATGGAGAACACGACGCCGAGGGCCCCTACGAACTCGCCCAGATTGCCCAGGTTCTGGAGCGTGAGTGGATCGAACACCAGCGAGGGATACCTGACGGTGGGTGGACGGTCCCACGATCCCGGGCGTGCCCGCGACCGCGACGGTCGCGCTGACTACCCGCGACGGTGGGGCGAGATCCCTCGAGCGGCTCCCGGGTCAAGCTGCATCTGTTAGATTTCCTCAGACTCATGCCTGCCTGCCCGGGCCAACGCACGTAGCCATGCCCATCATCACCATATCCCGGGGCTCTGGGAGCGGCGGCGAGGAGCTCGCCGAGCGTGTGGCGGACCGCCTCGGATTCGACATCGTGAGCCGCGAACAGGTGGTTCACGAAGCGGCGACGTTCGGTGCGCCGGAAGAGGGTCTTCAGAAGGCGCTCCTCGAGCCACCGAGCTTGTGGGACCGGTTCCATCACGAGCGCCATCGCTACCTCGCCTTCGTCCAGGCCGCGCTCTGCGAGCGTGTCAAGGCCGGCCGCGTGGTCTACCACGGCAACGCGGGCCACCTCCTCCTCCCCGACATCTCCCACGTCCTGTGCGTCCGGCTCATCGCGCCCATGCACCTCCGGGCGCGCGTCCTTCAGGAACGGTCCGGGATGACCGAGGAAGAGGCCCTGGACCACTGCAAGACGGTCGATCACCAGCGCGAGAAGTGGACGCGCTTCCTGTACGGGGTGGACTGGCTGGACCCCCACCTGTACGACCTGTGCGTCAACCTCCGGACCATGGTCGTGGACGACGCCGTGGAGCTGGTGGCCACCCTGTCCCGGTCGCCCGGCTTCCAGCCCACGGACGAGAGCCGCCAGGCCATGGAGGACCTGGTCCTGGTGAGCAGGGTCCGGGCCGCGCTGGCGGCGGATCCCCGCACGTCGTCGGCGGAGGTGGGGCTCCGGGCCAGCGACGGCGTGGTCTCCCTGCGGGGCAGGCTGCGCCCCGCGTCCCTGGTGGAATCGGTCCTCGACGTCGTGGACGGTGTCGAAGGCGTCCGAGGGATCGACCGGGACGACCTGGCAGCCCCCGAGCTCACCGTCTGACGAGCGGGCGACGCCCGCGGGAGCGTAGGCTCAGCGGATGCCGGCCTCCCGGGAGGTGAGGCGTACGATCAGGTCGCAGAGCGTACGGATCTTGAAGGGCTTCGCGATGAAGTCCACGGCGCCCTCCTTGAGCGTCTGAACCGCCGATTCCACCGTGGCGAACCCCGTGATGACCACCACCTTGGTGGCCGGAGCGTGTTCGCGCACGAAGCTCATCACCTCAAGTCCGTCGGGCTTCTGCATCTTCAAGTCGGTGACGAGGACGTCGAAGTGCTCCTCCATCACACGGTCCACCGCCTTCTGTCCCTCGGTGTAGGACTCGACGTAGAAGCCGAGCTTCTCCAGTGCCGGCTTCAGCCGCTCGCACACGATGGGCTCGTCGTCGAGGAGGAGGACCTTCTTCTTGTCGGGCTTCATGACTCCTCCCGGTCCATCAGTCTTCTGGCGCGTCGCGCTGCCTTCTTGACGGCCGTCTCCAGCGTCTTGGCGCTGAAGGGCTTGGCGATGAAGTCGAAGGCTCCGCTGTACTCGGCCTCCCGGGCCGCGTCCATGGAGCCGTACCCGGTGATGACGATCACCTGCGTCCCCTGGTCCCGGTCCCGCACGAAACGGAGCACCTCGAGCCCGTCGGGCCCCTCCATCTTCAGATCCGTCACCACGACGTCGAAGCGTTTCTCCTTCAGCCGTTCCACCGCCTTGCGACTCTCGGTGAAGACCTCGACGTGGTGGCTTCGCTTCTCCATGTGCTCCTTGAGGCGCGCGCAGACGAGGGGTTCGTCGTCCAGGACGAGGATCTCCGCGGGGCTGCTCATCTCCCTTCCTCCGTGTCGTCAGGACCCGGCGCCCACCGGATCCGTGGGCGTCGTCCGGGCTCCGGCGTGGGCCGGGCCGCCTCGCTCCGTCCCTCGGCGAAGCGCTGCACGTAGGCCTCCACCAGTCCGTCGTCCCTGAGGTGGATGTCCAGCTGACGGGTGAATCCGATCAGGCGGCCCACCATGCGGAGCCGCTCGATCATGGCGGCCCGGTTGAGGCCCTTGATGCGGCCGACGACCAGATCGCCTCGAGCCTCCACGACGAAACCGTGGCGCTCCAGAATGCGCCGGAGCAGGGTGGCTCTCCGGGACCTCCGGGTGAGCTCGGTGACGCCGCCGGTGAACCGGAAGTAGATGTAGTTGTCCGCCGCCGAATCGCCGAGGTGGGTGTCCACGATGTTGAAGTGGTAGCCCAGCCGCAGGCTGAGGTGCAGGTACGTCCGCGACACCAGGGCGAGGTTCTGCTCGGGCCGGGAGGACAGGATTCCCGTGAACGCCATGGACCGGGTGGCGCTGGACATGAAGCCGTCCAGGTCCATGCTGGTGGGGGCCGTCTCCCACACGCCCGGCGCCACCAACTCCTCCAGAAGAGGGACGAGGGGCGCCGAAGTGACGTGTTCGGGCATCACCCAGGTGTGGTCCTGCGGGGCCTCGAATCCCTCACCCAGGTCGACGAGGATGAGGTC
>JASFRY010000223.1:0-7094 GCA_050114675.1 Gemmatimonadota bacterium
GTACGCTGTCGGTCCTCCGATGATTCGCCACCCTTCCGGGAGACGTTCCATGAAGACCGCCCGAGGCGGCCCGATCCTCGCCGCCTTCATGACCTTTGCCGCGCTCACACCCACGAGCCCCGCTCGAGCCCAGGAGCTGGCCCTCCTGCCCGACTCGGCCGTGGTCACATATCACTCGGTCCGGATCGAGGGACAGGACATCCGCTATAGCGCCGAGGCGGGCACGCTCCCCATCCGGGAGGACGGCAAGACCACGGCGCGGATGTTCTACGTCTACTACACCCGGGACGGAGTCCAGGACCTGGGGAAGCGCCCCCTCTTCATCAGCTTCAACGGGGGCCCGGGAACCGCTTCGGTGTGGATGCACATGGGGTACACCGGGCCCCGCCGCGTCCAGTACGACGAGGACGGCTTCGCCCTCCGGCCTCCGGTGGGACTGGAGGACAATCCCCACTCCATCCTCGACGTGGCCGACATCGTCTACATCGATCCGGTGGCCACGGGCTTCAGCCGCATGGTGGAGGGTGAGGATGCCCACAAGTACCACGGCACCATGTCGGACATCGCGTCGGTGGGGGAGTTCATCCGCCTCTTCCTCCTCCGGAAACACCGACTCCAGTCGCCCAAGTTCGTCATCGGGGAGAGCTACGGCACCACCCGCGCCTCGGGACTGGCGGGTTACCTGCTGAGTACACATCAGATCTACCTCAACGGGGTGATCCTCGTGTCCATGACCAACCTGGGCCTGGACCGGGGTCCCGACGTGTCCTACGCCACCAGCCTCTCCCAGAAGACGGCGGCGGCCTGGTACCACAAGCAGCTCCCGTCGGACCTCCAGTCACGGCCGCTGCGGGATGTCCTGGACGAGGCCGAGGCCTTCGCCATGGGCGACTATCTCCACGCCTTGGTCATGGGAGACCGCCTCGACGACGCTACGCGCCGTGACATCGCCGCCCGGGTGGCGCGCTACACCGGCCTGACGCCGGCGTACGTGCTGGAGACGAACCTCCGGGTGAGCGCCCGCCGCTTCTGGAAGGAGCTGCTCCGGACCCAGCGCCTCACCATCGGCCGCCTGGACAGCCGCTATACCGGCATCAATGAAGACGCCGCCGGCGAGAACCCCGACTTCGACCCGGCCATGGCCAACTGGAACGGGCCCTTCAGTGACGCGGTGAACCAGTATCTCCGGGGGGAGCTGGGCTACCACACGGACCTGAAATACAACATCTGGGGACCCGTGCGTCCGTGGCATCAGGACGATGTGAGCGTGGCCGACATGCTGGGCGACGCCATGCGCCAGAACCCCTACATGAAGGTCCTGGTCCAGGGCGGCTACTACGACGCCGCCACCGACTACTACAGCGCCCAGTACACCATCTCGCACATCCAGCCCGGCGGCGAGCTCCAGAACCGCTTCCGGTTCCGGTTCTACGAGAGCGGGCACATGATGTACCTCCGCAAGGCCGACCTGGCCAACGCCAACAACGACCTGCGGGACTTCGTGACGTGGTGCCTGGAGGATCTCCCGGACTATCCCTACACGGTGAAGCCAGGGGGCTGAGCGGCAGCGTTCCGGTCGGCCCCTTCCCCTCTCGCCGGGCCGCCCGGGCCGACGCCAGGCTACCTGCGCGTCCCCACGGCCCGGAAGCGGTAGCTGAGCTTCACAAAGAAGGCGTCGTCCACCCTGCGGAGGCGGTCGAGCGCCAGCGGATCGGGCTCGGTGAGCGTGTTGCCGTAGCCTGCGAAGACCACCGTGCCGGGTGTGGGCCGGTACGAGAAGAGCCAGTCGGCGCGGAGCACGTTGGACGACCTCGCGCCGGAGGGCGCATACCCGCCGTCGCCGTCGGCCACCAGCAGGACCTGGCCCGTTCGCGGGTCCCGGAGAGCCTCCCGACGCTCCGCCGTGTACTGGGCCACCACCCGCGTGAAGATCGAGCGGGTGATCTGGTACTCCACCTTGAGGCGGGGGATGCGCGTGAAGGCGGTTCTCTCCCCGTCGCTCCGACGCTCGAAGCGGCTGCTCCGGTACGTGATCCCCACGCGGAGCTGCCGGGTGGGTCGGGCATCCAGGCCCAGATCGTAGTCGAGGCGGGACACCCGGGCCGTCTCGAAGAAGTCCACGTCCCGCCCTGCGGTGACGCCCATGGTGGCAGAGAACGTCTGGTATTGGGGCGTGGACAGAGTGACGCCGGTGAGGAACGTCCCGATCCGGTCCGACGGCACGAACGGCACGGGGGCCGTCTCCGTCCCGGTGTAGATGTCGGCGTAGTCCCCGGGGTCGAAGGCGTAGCTCGACAGCGTGGGTGACACCGTGATGGACCAGCCGCCCCGCAGCGTGATCTCGTTCCGGGCGGAGAGCTGGTCCTCGAGCAGGCTCTTCCCCTGGAAGAAGTCGTCGTAGTGCCAGATCACGTTGCCGTGCACGAAGACGTTGTACCGCTCCAGCAGCGCGCCCCGCGCTCCGTATGCCGTGAAGCGGTTCGCCACGTTGGCCTGGACGATGTCGCTGCGCCGGACGAAGCCGTTGTCGGCCGCGAAGTCGGGTCCGATACCCAGCAGTCCGTAGTGGAACCCGTAGCTCCGTCCGGTGCGGTCCACCACGGCTTCCCACATGGGTGAGGTGTGGGTGAGCCCGTCCTGGGTGGTTCGGGACATCACGCCCTGCACCTGGGCGTAGTAGAGTCGGCCGAAGACGTAGTGGACGTCGGCGTCCACCACACGGTTGGAACGCCCTCCCCCCACGCGCTCGCTGTACAGCAGGCCGGCGGTGGACTGGGCGCCGAAGCCCCGCCGGAGACGGACGATGTCCACCACGGGCCGGCCGCCGTCGGGTGTGGTGGCCGGGTCGTCGAGAGCGGACATGACCGCGACGTCGGTCCGCCCCACCTTGCCGGTGAGCTTCATCGCGGCGTCGGGCCTGACGATGGCGCGGGTATAGATCAGCGTGTTGGGCACGTTGAACTGGTCCACGCCCTCCACGAAGAAGGGTCGCCGCTCCGGGTAGAAGAGGGCGAAGCGCTCGTCGGCGGCGATCTGGGTGGCGTCCGCTTCCACCTGGGAGAAGTCGGGCCGCATGGTGCCGTTGAGGACGAAGTTGCTCCCCATGGCCCACCGCACGTTCCCACCCAGGCGTGGCTCGGCGTCGTAGCGCCAGCCGCCCTCGGCGCCGTCGCAGCAGGGAGCGCCCGTCACCGTGTTGGTCAGCTCGGGGTTGAGCTCCACCACCTGCCCGTGGTGCATCCCGGTGAGACCTACCAACAGCCCTTCCTGATCGATGAACGAGGCGGCGGCCTTCCGGGCTTCGGTCCACGTGATCTGATATCCGCTGTGCTGGATGTTCCGTTGGATCTGGATTCCCCAGTCCTGCACGTCGGCGGTGGGGTAGCGGAGGCTGCTGAAGGGGATGCGGATCTCGACTTCGTACCCCTGATCGGTGATGCGTCCCTTGGACTCCCAGATGAAGTCGGCGCTCAGGTCGTTCTGGCCCGGCATGATGTTGGCACCGGGGATGAAGCCGCCGCCTTCGCTCTTGGTCCCGTCGGCCTGGACCCCCAGGGGGTTCACGATGAAGACGAACGCCCGGTTCCGCTCGTTGTACGTGTCGAGCTGGATCTCGGTATTGTCGTCGGACCCCACCTTGTCCCGATCCGCGAGGGTGGCCCGCACCGAGCCGTGGGGCTCGAAGGCCCGCACACCGAAATAGATGGCCGTGCGCGAGTACCAGACCAGAACAGCGGTGGAGTCTGGGGAGGGGCGTTGGTCCACCGGCTGGTACTCGGAGAAGCCGGTGAGGATCGCGGCGGCGCGCCAGACCGGCTCGTCGAGAACGCCATCCACCGTGACCTCCGCCTCGACGGAGGGTACCTGCACCGATGTATGACCGTCACGCGCGTTGTAGACCGTCGGGGGCTGAGCCACCGCGAGCTGGAACGCGCCAAGGAGTCCCAGAATCATCCGCCAATATAACGCGCCGGCGGAGAAGCCTCCGCCGCCGCCGCGGACCACCGCTCACCCTCCGCAAACCGGGACGGGCCTCCTCCAGGAGACCCGTCCCGGATGCAAATCCCTTCACGAAGCCGCGCACGCGGCTGCGCGCATTACGAGCCGGGCGAGACCACCACCGACGACAGGGGCAGGCTGTTCTGGACGGTAAGGTCCACCACGTCACCCGGGTTCACCGTGAGCAGAGGCGAGAGGTAGTCGTCATTGCCCCCGATGGGCAGCACGAGCAGCTGCACGTCGCTCCCGGCCATGGTCGCCATCATGGGAAGCCTGAACTCGGTTGTGCCGGGTCCCGTGACCATGCCGAGGGACAGAGGCTCTCCGTCCTGCACCAGGTAGACGTGCACGTCCATCCAGTTGTTGTTCTCCACCTGCAGGGTGGGGACAGCAGGCTTGGCCGCCTTGGCCGTCTCCGCGGAGTCGGCTGCCGTGGCCGAGGGCACGGTGCGCGCCCATGCCGTGGAAGGAGCGAGAGTGAGGAGTGCAGCCGCCAACGCGGCGGCGCCAAGCGCGAACCGGCTTCCGCCGGTGAGGTTCTTCAGCGTTCTCATGGTTGGTCCTCCGATCGAGACTTGCGTCGGGGCAGCCTTCTCGAGGCCGAACCCGGGTGCGCCGTCTCAGAGGCGCCCACACGAGCCTGTTGCAACCTGCGTACCACCGCCGCAAATCCCTGTGGTGCCTGGCTTTCCGGGATATCCGTGCCCCCGGGGGGAGCGCGGTCGGTGGTGCATATCAGCCAGCTCGGCTCGTATGCATCAAGCGTCGGAGTCGTCGAGCCCGTACTTCTCGATCCGGTACCGGAGCGTCTGCCGCGTGATGCCCAGGCGCCGGGCCGCGGCAGACACGTTCCCATCCGAGAGATCGAGGGCGCGCTCCAGGATGCGCTCCTCCAGGTCGTCCAGGGACTCGCTTCCGTCGAGGAGGAACGTGACCCGCTCTTCGTCTTGCACCCCCGGAGACTGCGCCGGCGGCGCAGCGCCCGTGCCCCCCTGTGCACCCTGGAGCTGAAGCCACCGATCGGGCAGCACGGGTCCCTCGGAGAGGAGCACGCTGCGCTCGATGACGTTGCGCAGCTCCCTCACGTTGCCGGGCCAGGAATACGACCGGAGCCGATTCCACACGGCATCAGGGACCACGCGCACCGACTTTCCGGAGCGGGCATTGAACTCGGCGACGAAGCGCTGGACCAGCGGCTCCAGGTCCTCGAGCCGCTCCCGGAGCGGGGGGACGTCGATACGGAAGAGGGAGAGCCGGTGGTACAGGTCCTCCCGGAGCCGTCCCTCCGCCACCAGCTTCCCGGCGTCGGCGTTGCTGGCGGCGAACACCTGCACGTCCACCTCGATCTCCTTTTCACCGCCCACCCGCCGGAAGCGGCGATCCTCCACGACCTTGAGGAGCTTGGCCTGCAGCGAGGACTGGAGCTCGCCGATCTCATCCAGAAAGACGGTTCCTCCCTGGGCCTGCTCCAGGTAGCCACGGTGTCTTCCCTTGGCGCCGGTGAACGCACCCGCCTCATGGCCGAAGAGCTCGGACTCCAACAGCTCGGAGGGGAGGGCGGCGCAATTCACCTCCACCAGGGGTCCGTTCCCATGCGGTCCGATGTAGTGCAGGATACGCGCGACGAGGCCCTTTCCCACGCCGGTCTCCCCTCCGATGAGGAGCGTCTCCACGGAGACGCCCGCCAGGCGGGTCAGGGCGTCCCGGACGCTCCGGGCGGCCTCGCTGGTGCCGACGAACGCCTCCACGTCGTAGCGCTCGTGGTTCCGGGCCGTCGTCTCGGCCACGCGCCGCTGGGCCCGGGCGCTGCGGGCCGCCCCCGCGATCACCAGGTCCAACCGCTCCATGGGACACGGCTTCTCCAGGAACTCGAACGCCCCGAGCTTGAGCGCCCGCACCGAATCCGCCACGGTGCCATAACCCGTGAGAATGATCCACTCGGCACGTAGCCGGGACTTGGCCCGCACCTTCTCCAGCAGATCCAGGGCGTTGCCGTCGGGCAAAGTCATGTCGCACACCGCCACGAGCGGGGTGGCCTCTTCGGGTCCCAGAAGGCGCTCCGCCTCAGCAAGCGTCGGCGCCTCCAGCACCTCCCACCCCTGACGGGTCAGGTGCCGGCGAAGCTCGTCTCTCAGGACCGCCTCGTCCTCCACCAGGAGCAAGCTGTCGCTCATGCGGGCCTCCACGGAATCCGCACGCGCACGCGTGCGCCTCCATCTTTCTGGTTCGAGATGTCGAGGGTGCCTCCCAGGTCCCGGGCCGTCCTGCGCACCATGGCCAGGCCCAACCCCGTCCCCCCGGCTCGGAAGCTGGAGAACGGTCGGATGCTGTCGGCAGTGAAGTCGTCGGGAAACCCGGGGCCGTCGTCGATGACCTCCAGCTCCAGCCACTCCTCGTGCCGTCGGGCGCGCACGACCACCGAGGTGCCCACGGCGCGGGTGGCTTCCACGCCATTGAGGATCAGGTTGAGGAGCGCCTGACGCACCCGATCGCGGGGGAGCATGCACGTGAGCTCCTCCGGGGCGTCGCTCCGGATCTCCACACCCTGGGCCGTACCCCCCAGGAGCCCCAGGAGCTCGGTGACGAGCGCACCCACGTCGGTGGCCTGCTCGGGCTCGGGTGTGTGGCGGGCCGAAGCCAGATACCCGTTCAGGAGGTCCACGGCCCTGCGCACTTCCGAGGAAAGGAGCTCCAGGCGATGACCCGCGTCCTCATCGTCGGTCTCGGCCCGGAGGTTGCCGAGCCCCACCAGCACGCCGGCCAGAGGATTCCTCAGGTCGTGGGCCAGCCCGGCCGCCGTGGTGCCCACCACGGCCAGGCGCTCCGCCTCGGCCAGCGTCCGATGCTGCTCCAGGAGGGCACGCTTCACGCCCGCCACCTCCCGTTCCAAGGACGCCTCCCGCGTCCGATGCTCCTCTTCCAGCTCCCCGAGGCGGCGCACCAGCCCGTTGTAGCTGTCGAACACCGGGGCCATGAGCGGATGCCGGTCCGAGACGGGAACGGGCTCGGTGCCTCCCTCGGCCACACGCCCCAGGAGGTCGGTCATCTCGCCGAGCGGCCGCACCAGCCGCCTGGGGATCCACCACGCGCCCAGC
>JASFRY010000224.1:0-7069 GCA_050114675.1 Gemmatimonadota bacterium
CCGGGGCAGCCCGGTGGGAGAGTACGTCGCCGCCGACTCATCTTTCCAAGGCCCCTGTCGTATCCACACGGCAGGGGCCTTGGTGCGTCACTTTGGAGGCAATCGCACAAGCCTCTGCGCCCCAATGACTTCCTGGCCAGCGCCTCAGTACCCACTCGAGGTCGAGCGTCGCCTCCTCGGCCGGCAGCGCACGACGTGGTCGGAGGCCGGGCGCGGCGGCAGCTTGGCCATCGCTACGTGCCCGGGCACGCCGGTGGAGCCCGGCCGATCACATTGCCAGGGTGCCCCCGGCCGGGCGAACTTCCGCCCCATGAGTCCACCGGAACCGACGAGCCAGCCGACCGAGCCGGACCCGCAGACGCGGACCGGATACGTCACCCTCGTGGGCCGCCCCAACGCGGGGAAGTCCACCCTCATGAACCACCTGTTGGGCCAGCACCTCTCCATCGTCACGGCAAAGGCCCAGACGACGTGGCAGCGGGTGACGGGCATCCTCACCAGCGACGAGGCGCAGATCATCTTCCTGGACACGCCGGGACTCCTCCAGGCCAGGGACCTCCTGCAGCGCGCCATGCTGGGCGCCGCCCTGGAGGCTCTCCACGAAGCGGATGTCGTGCTGCTCGTGGTGGACACCTCCTACCGGCCCACATCTCCTGAGACCGAACCGCTGGAAGCCGCCCTGGCGGAGGCCCGGGCGCCGGTGCACGTGGCCCTCAACAAGGTGGACGTGGCCGCCGAAGACGCGGTGCGGGCCTGGGAAGACTGGGCGGGAGAGGGCGTCCGTGGCACGCCCCACCGGATCTCGGCGCTGACCGGGAAGGGAACCCGGGAACTCATGGCTGCCGTGACCGCCGACCTTCCCCGGGGCCCCTTCCTCTACCCGGAGGACGATATCGCCACGGAGCCCGTACGCTTCTTCGCGGCGGAGCTGGTAAGGGAGACGGTGTTCGAGCAGTATGGTCAGGAGATACCCTACTCGGTGTTCTGCCGGGTGGAGGAGTTCCGTGAGCAGCAGGATCCCCTCTACATCCAGGTGAACGTCTACGTCGAGCGTCCGTCCCAGAAGGGGATTCTCATCGGGCAGGGCGGGCGCGCGATCCGTGCGCTGGGCGAGTCGTCGCGGGCCAAGCTCGAGCACTTTCTCGAACGGCGGGTGTATCTGGACCTTTGGGTGAAGCCCCTGAAGTCCTGGCGAAAGAACCGCGCCCGCCTCGGAGCCCTGGGCTTCAGAGTCCCGGAGGACGATGAGACACCTCACCAGTAGCCTGCTCGCCCTGTGCCTCATGGCTGGCCTGGTCGGGGGGGCGTCCGCGCAGGACACGGACCCCGCGTCCAACGAAGGGGCGCTCTTCCTCCTTCTTCCCGTGGGGGCCAGGTCCGTTGCGCTGGGCCGGGCCATGACCGCCATGGAGGGGCCGGAGGCCGCCTTCTGGAATCCGGCGGGATTGGCGGCGGTGGATCGGTCCCAGGTGGTCCTGTTTCGCGGGGATCACGCGGTGGGCACGGCAACGGCCATCTCCCTCCTGGCCGCCCGGCCCGGCCTGGGGACCCTGGGGCTCTCCTACTTCCTCCTGGATGTGGGCGACCAGGAAGTCACGGACGTGGACGGAAACGTGGTGGGCACCATCACGGTGCGGAACCATCTGGGCGTGGCCTCGTTCGCCACCAGGCTCCTGGACCGCCTGGACGCGGGAATCAACTTCAAGGTCGTGCAGTTCCGCCAGTCGTGCCGGGGCCTGTGCACCGACGCCGGAACCACGGGCACGACCTACGCCATCGACGCGGGCATCCAGCTCACGCCGGTGCCCGACCTACCCCTCCGCTTCGGCGCCATGGTGGCCCACGTGGGGCCGGGACTCCAGGTCATCAACGCCGCCCAGACGGACCCGCTCCCCGCCCGGGCACGGGTGGCCGTGGCCTACGACGTCCTGAGCTCCCTCACCGGCGTGGAGGACGTAGGGGGATGGGTCACGGTGGAGGTGCAGGACCGTCTCCGGGATCCCGGCTCGCCGGCCCTCTACCTCGGATCGGAGATCACCGCCGGCTCCGGTGACGCCCTCTTCCTGCGCGCAGGCTACGTGATGGGCGACATCGGGCAGGAGAACGGGGCGCGGGTCGGCCTGGGCTTGAGCTACCAGCGCTTCGACCTGAGCATCGCCAAGTCTCTGGCGGTATCCACGCTGACGGGCGAGACCGAGCCGGTCCACGTCACGTTCGCGATCCGCTTCTGATGCCCCGTCTTCCGGGACGGAACCTCCCCTCGCTCCTCCTGGCCGCGGGGCTCCTGTCCACGGGCTCTCTGCCGGCCCTGGGCCAGCAGGCACCTCCGGTACCCGCCTCTGCGGGAGGGGCGGCCGCCCGGTCCTTCCTGCTTCCCGGCTGGGGACAGCACGTGCTGGGCCAGCGGAGGGCCCTCGTCTACGCGGCCGTCGAGACGGGGCTGTGGGCCCTGTGGGGAAACCGTCGGATCGCCACCGCCCACAGCCGGGACGCATACCGGGATCTGGCCTGGCAGGAGGCGCGCCTGCAGTCCGCGGTGCGACGGGAGGGGGCCTGGGACTACTACGAGGCCATGTCCAAATGGCACGCCTCGGGCGCCTTCGACTCGAATCCTGACGCCGCAGGGGTCCAGCCCGAGATGGATCCCGGCACCTTCAACGGTTCCGTGTGGCAGCTGGCCCGGGACCTCAACATCCCTTCGGGCACGTCACCACCGGAGAGCGATCCGGCCTACCAGAGGGCGCTGGCGTATTACGAAGCCCACGCCTACGGTGCCGCGTTTCTCTGGGACTGGTCCGGAAAGGACGCAGAGATGGCCCGATACAAATCGCTCATACACGAAAGCGACAGCCGAGCCAGTCAGGCCACCGCCGCCCTCGGCGCCGTGCTGGCCAATCATATCCTCAGCGGCGTGGACGCCTACCTTTCGGCCCGCATTCCCGCCGAGACGCACCTCCGCCTCGAGCCACCCCGTGGGATCGGCGCGCGGCGCGGCGAAGGATGGATGCTCCTCCTGACGGTGCGGCCCCGGGGATGACCACACGTGACCACATGGAGGAGCAGGTGCTCCAGGCCCTGGCCTCCTCCGCGAGGGGCCCCCTCAAGCCCAAGGAGCTGGCGCGGGAGCTGGACGTGCCCACCGCCGAATACCGGAGATTCAAGCGACTCCTGACGGGCATGGAGCGCGCGGGAAGGATCTACCGCGTCAAGGGAAACCGGTACGGCATCCCCGGACGCATGGACCTGTCCGTGGGAGCGGCGTCCCTGACCCGGAACGGCGACGCATTCGTGCGGCCGGAGGATGGAAGCGGCGACATCTTCGTCCCTTCCATGAACCTCCAGAGCACCATGGACGGGGACCGGGTGGTGGTGCGCATCGAAGGCCGTCCCCCCGGCCGGAGCCCCGTAGGCAGGGTCATCAAGATCCTGGAGCGCGCCCGGCACAACGTGGTGGGGACCATCCACCGGGCGAAGCGCTTCTGGTACGTGGTCCCCCTGGATCGCCGTCTCTCCCGCGACGTGCTCGTCCCCGAGGGGGACCGGGGCGGCGCCTCGGACGGCGACGTGGTGGTGGTGCGCTTCATATCCTACGGCGAGGAGGGCGTGGCCCCCGCGGGCGAGGTGACCGAGGTGCTGGGCCCCCTGTCGGATCCAGGCGTGGACGTGTTGGCGGTGGCCCACAGCTATGGCCTCAGCCTGGAGTTTCCCAAAGAGGTGATGGAGGAGGCCGAGTCGGCGGGCGCCCGCGCCCGGGAGGCGCCCGGCGAAGACCGGGTGGATCTCACCGACGCCCTGGTGCTCACCATCGACCCGGCCGACGCCAAGGACCACGATGACGCCCTGTCCCTCAGACCGCTGCAGGACGGTCGCTGGGAGGTCGGGGTCCACATCGCCGACGTATCTCATCACGTGCCGGAAGGCAGCGCCGTGGACCGCGAGGCCCGCGAGCGAGGAACCAGCGTCTACCTGGTGGATCGCGTGATCCCCATGCTCCCCGAGGCGCTCTCTGGAGACGCGTGCTCGCTCCGGGAGGGGGTCGAGCGCCTCGCCGTCTCGGTCTTCCTCACCCTCGATGGATCGGGTTCGGTCCTGGACCAGCGATTTCAGCGCACCCTCGTCCGCAGCCGCCACCGCCTTTCGTACGAGGTCGTCCAGGAGGTCCTGGACGGGCGGCGTTCGCTGGAGCGGGAGGTGGACGAAGCGCTCCGGCATCTGGACGATCTGGCCCGGGCGGTGCGCCGCCGGCGAACGGGGCGGGGGGCGCTGGACCTGGATCTTCCCGAGGCCCGGGTACTCCTGGACAGGGAGGGCGTACCCCTGGACATCCAGAAGGAGGAGCGCCTCGAGGCCCACCGTCTCATCGAGGATTTCATGATCCTGGCCAACGAGGCGGTGGCCCGGGCATGCCAGGCCCGCGAGCTTCCGGTCCTCTACCGGGTGCACGAACCCCCGGCCCGAGAAGCCGCCGAGGAGCTGGGCACGTTCCTCCAGCGCTTCGGCCTGCGCCTGCCACGCAGGAAGAAGCTCCGACCCGCCGACGTCCAGAAGCTGCTGGACGCCGTCCGCGGGAGACCCGAGGAGCAACTCCTTTCCACGGTGGTGCTCCGGTCGCTGCAGCGGGCACGGTACGATCCGGACAACCTGGGACACTTCGGGCTCGCCTCGCGGGCGTATCTCCACTTCACCTCTCCCATCCGCCGATATCCGGACCTGGTGGTGCACCGGGAAGTGGTGCGCAGCCTGGTGCTTGGAAATCCACCCCGGGAGCGCGATCCCGACGAGCTGAAGAGCCTGGCGGATCAGACCAGTGCTCGGGAGCGGGCCGCCGACGAGGCCGAACGCGACTCGGTGGCCCTGAAGAAGGTGGAGTTCATGGAAGGCCATCTCGGCGAGGAGTTCGACGGCCGGATCTCCGGGGTGATGGCGTTCGGGTTCTTCGTGACACTGGACGCATACTTCGTCGACGGACTGGTCCACGTGAACAGTCTTCGCGACGATTTCTATCGCCTGGTGGAAGGCACGTACGCCCTGGTGGGCGACCGGGGCCGCCGCCGATTCCGGCTGGGCGACCCGGTGCGGGTCCAGGTGACGCGCGTGGACAAAGAGGCGCGCCACGTGGACTTTTTGCTGGTACGAAAGTTGTAGGAAGAGGCCGTTTGACACCGCCGCCGGACAGGAGGTAACCTCCTGTGCCGGCGCCCCCCCGACGAGCACCCATGGCTGCTGAAAAGACGATCCTACACTTCGGGCCCGGCCGCTCCGAGCCTGCCCCCCTCGTCTCCGAGTTCGCGGAGCGCGAGAGCCTCGTCGTGCTGACTGTGCCGAGGGCAGACGACGTACGTGCCCTCCTCAACCGGACCTTCCCCAAGTGTCTGGTCATGGAGACGGGCCTTCGATCCGCCGCGGAGATGCTCGACCTTTGCAGGGGCCTGAAACAGGACGCGTTCACGGCCATCGTCCCGGTCGTCGTGTTGGTCCCGGCGGGTGAGCCGGAGCTGGCCGCGGAGCTCCTGGCCGCCGGTGCCGACGAGGTGGTCCACGAGGCGGTGCCGCCGCGGGAGAAGCTCCTCCGGCTGGAGCAGGTGCTGAAGCGCGCCGAGCGGGACGTGAGCGTGCACCCCACCACGCGCCTCCCGGGCACCAACCACATCGCCCGCGACATGGGCTACCGGTTGGCGGCTGGTGAGAGATTCGCCGTCTGCTACGCGGACCTGGACCACTTCAAGGAGTTCAACGACCGGTACGGCTACTCCTACGGCGACCGCGTCATCCGCATCCTGTCCCGCATTCTGCGCGACATGGTCCGCGGCCACGCTCCAGGGGGCTTCGTGGGGCACATCGGTGGAGACGACTTCATCTTCAACGTGCCCCTCGAGTATCTGGAAGTCACCTGTGACGAGATCATCCAGCTCTTCGACGAGCTCATTCCCTACCAGTACACCGAGGAGGACCGCAGGGCCGGGTATTTTCTGGGTAAGGACCGACGTGGACACATCCATCGGATCCCTCTCATGACCCTGTCCATCGGCATCGTGACCAACCAGTTCCAGGATTTCGAACACACGGGCCAGATCTCGGAGCTGGCGGCCGAGATGAAGTCGTTCGCCAAGACCCTTCCGGGCTCCGTGTACGTGGTCGACCGGCGGCATCAGCTGCCCACCCTCGAAACCGCTTCCGCCGCCGACGCGGACACGCTGACCGGGCCCGACAGCGCGGCTCCGGCGGCCGAATCAACTCCTTAACGAATCGACTGCCCCATGGTCATTACGGTTCATTGCCCCGAGTGCGCATCGGCGTTCCCGGTGGACACGAAGAAGATCCCCGAGAACGGCGTGAATGCACGGTGCTCCTCGTGCAGTCATGTCTTCCGCGTCGAGCGCCCTGCGGAAGAGATGGCACCCGTTCCCCCCGCGCCGCCTCCTGCGGCCCCGGAGCCCGTGGTGGACGAGGAGCCGCACTTCGGTGCAGCGGCGGTGGAGAAGGCAGAGGAGGAGTCCGCAGAGCTCGGGGGCGTGGACGTGGGCGAAGAGGCGCCGTCTTCCCTGGAGTCGGGTTTTGCGGCTGCTCCCGAACCCGTGATCGAGCCTCCGGTCACCGAGGAGGTGGAGCACGAGGAGGCCCTCGGAGCCGATGTCGAAGAGGCCCTCGGAGCCGATGTCGAGGAGGCCCCGGAGGTCGAGGTGGAGGAACCACCCGAGGTCGACGCCGAGATGCCGCCCGAGGGCGGGGAAGACCACGTCCCGGAGATCCCGGAACGCGCGGAGACGGGGGAGGAGAGCGCCTCGCATGAAGAGGCGCCCCATTCCCTGGACCCGGGCGTCGCGGCAGCCCCCGAGCCCGTGATCGAGCCTCCGCCGACCGCTGAGCAGCCGGTCGCGGAGGAGGAAGACGTGCTGCCGACGGCCGCGGCAGAGAGGCCGTGGCCGGAGGTCGAGGCGGAAGAGGGGCCGGTGGTTGGGGAGGACATGCTGCCGGAAGTCGAGGCCGAGAAGCCGTGGCCGGACATCGAGGCCGAAGAGGCACCCGGGATCGGGCCGGAGGCCCTTCCGGAAGCCGAGTCCGAAGAGCC
>JASFRY010000225.1:0-7068 GCA_050114675.1 Gemmatimonadota bacterium
CTATCGCGGAAGCACGTCGCACGCGGTGCTGGGGAAGATCGTCGCGGGAGACGTGCCGTCTGCCAGGCTGGAGCGGAAGTCGGTGCCCGAGAACGTGGACGCTGCGATCCGAAAGGCGCTGGAGAAGGTCCCTGCCGATCGGTTCACGAGCGCCCGAGACTTCGCGGCGGCCCTTGCCGACGAGGGCTTTCGACACGGTCCTGCGGCTGTCGGTGCCGTCCGCCGTGCTCCGGCGGGACCGTGGCGGGGGCTGACGGTGGCCTTTGCGTCCCTTGCCGCGGTGTTTGCGGCCCTGGCGGCTTGGGCCCTGCTTCGACCGGAGCCCCCCCTGGCCGTCGGACGCTTCGAGGTCCCCCTGCCCCAGAACCTCGAGCTGAAGACGATCCCCGGCGCCGCGGTCGCCCTGTCGTCGGACGGATCGGAGATCGTCTTCGCCGGTGTTCTGGGCGGTGTGAGCCAACTCTGGCGCCGGCCCCTCGGTGCGCTCACGGCCACGGCCATACCCGGCACCGAGGGCGCTCAGACCCCCGCCTACTCGCCGGACGGAACCTCCGTGGCGTTCATCAGCGGCGGGCGCCTCATGACCGTCTCGTTGACCGGCGGCCCACCCTTGACGCTGGTGGACGGGGGTGTCGCGAACGGTGCGAGCGGCCTCGCATGGGGTGACGATGGATGGCTCTACTTCCGGCCCGCGGACGAGGGAGCGCTCGGCCGCGTCTCCGAGCACGAGGGCGGGGCCTGGGAGACGGTGACATCGGCGTCGGGGGAGGACCTCTATCCCGACGCGATTCCGGGTGGGCGCGGCCTTCTCTTCACGCGCGCCGGACCCGGCGGCGATTCGAAGATCGTCCTGTTGGACCTGGCGAGCGGAGAGGAACAGGAGCTGTTCAGCGGCGCGACGGCCCGGTACGCGACCTCCGGGCACATCGTGTACACCTCCCGGGCCGGCGCGCTCATGGCCGCGCCCTTCGACGCAGATCGCCTGGAGGTGACGGGTCCGGCCGGAGCGCTGGTCAACGGGGTCGAGACCAACGCCACCGCCGGAAGTCAGTTCGCGCTGTCTCGGACCGGGACGCTCGTGTACGTGGAGGGCGCCGTCAACGAGGGGCTGGCCCTCGCCGAAATCGATCTGCAGGGCCACCCGCGGATCCTCCCTCTCGCGCCACGCGATTACGGCACGGGACCGACCTGGTCAGCGGATGGCAAGTCGGTGGCCTTCTCCAGCGCCCAACAGATCTACACGTACGACGTGGCGCTCAATACGGCGCCGAGACAGATCACGTTCGAGGGGGAGAACTCGGGACCGGTCTATTCCCCTGACGGTCGCCGGATCGCGTTCTCGTCGGTCAGGGAGGGGACCCGAGGTTCCGACTTGTTCATCAAGGACCTGGGCCGGGACACCCGGCCTCGTGCGATCCTCGCCATGGAGGGCGACCAGAGGGCGACCCAGTGGCCGGGAGATACGCTCCTCGTCTTCCAGAGCCGAGGCGAGGACGGGGCCGGTGACCTGTGGGCGCTCGACGTCTCGGACGTCGAGCAGCCGGAGGCGAAGCCCTACC
Organism: Gemmatimonadota bacterium; assembly: GCA_050114675.1. Lineage (GTDB taxonomy): Bacteria > Gemmatimonadota > Gemmatimonadetes > Longimicrobiales > Gaopeijiaceae > SZUA-318. Next base: position 1,560 of record JASFRY010000225.1, read on the forward strand.
TGACCTCCGTGGCCGATCTCGACTATTTGGCGGTGTCGCCGGATGGAACGCTCGCGGCATACACGTCCGACGAGTCCGGAAGGGACGAGGTCTACCTCCGGAGCTTTCCGGATCCGGGGGAGCCGACCGTCGTGTCCCCCGGTGGGGGGCGCCTTCCCATGTGGGCGCCTGATGGAAAGACGCTCTACTATGCGAAGAGCGTGGGGCGGTCGTTCTTCGCCGCAAGAATCCGCCGGGACCCCCTCCCGAGCGTGACCTCTATCGATACGCTGTTCGCGGAGCCCGGTCTGGGGGTGATCCCCGCTCCGGGTGCGCTGCATCCTGCCGGCGACCGGTTCGTCTTCGCTGTCTACGCCGACGGGAGCTCCCCGGACGCGAGTGCGTCCGAGCCCGGGCGGTTGATCCTGGTGCAGAACTTCTTCGCGGAGCTGAAGGCGCGGGTGCCCGACTGAGGCCAGCCACCGGGCTCGGGGCCGGCATCGCCGTGCGCCGCGAGCTCGCCTCCGAGCTGCGCCTCGTGATCGGCCACGTCACGGTGTAAGATCAGCCGGGCCGTCGGCCTCCAGGAGAGAACCATGAAAGACTGCTCGATCCACCTCACGCATCGTCCCGGCGATTTCGCCCGTGTCGCGGAAGCGCTCGCGCACCGTGGCGTCAACATCAAGGCGCTCGCGGCGCTCAGCATCGACGGCCACGCGATCGTTCGCATCCTCCCCGACGACATCCAGGGGGCACGCAGCGCCTTCGAGTCCGCGAACATCCGATTCGATGAGGGAGAAGTGCACGTGGTGCTGCTCGAGAACCGTCCCGGCGTGCTCGCCGCCGTCGCCAACCGTCTCGGCGACGCGGGAATCAACCTCGAAGCACTCTATACCACGGGGATCTCCGCCGACCTCGTCGAGGTCGCGCTCGTCTGCGACAATCCCAAGAAGGCGAAGACGTTGTTGAAGGAGTTCTGAGCCCGCACGGCGCTTGCACTCCCGCCCGAGTTGCAGGAGGGCCACTCGAGCCAGGGCCTTCTCGGCCCTCGATGCGGAACGCCGCCCGGCTCTTCGGCCCCGGCGGTCAGGTCGGCTCCGGACTATCTGAAGATGAACGTGAAGTGCTCCACGGCGGTCCCGGGAAAGAGAGCCGGCGGTCCCACGTCCTGCCCTCCAGGCTGCCCCGGCTGTTGGAACGCCGCGACCACGTGCCACTCGAACTCGTCCGTCAGGAGACACCGACCCGCCGGCTCGTTGGCGAAGGGCGGCTCCGGCACGGTCTCGGACAAGGGACCCGCCGGGTGGATCCGGGTGATCTGACCCTCCCCGGATGCCGAGGCCAAGAAGGTGTTCCGGGAGCGATCAGCGGGTCCGAGCGCTCCCTCGCCCGTGACGTTGGAGAAGTCCGGGGGCGGACCGATGTCGAAGCCGGGTTCCTTGAACTTGAGGAGCCAGACCCGGTACGTCGCGTGGGGGATGAGACCGCGAAGGTGCATGGAAACTTGCGTTCCCGACTCCACGCATCGAACCTCGATCGAGCCGCTCACGGCGCTGAACTCCCCCGCCGTCACGTGGTGGCCGTCCGGGGCGAGGATCGGGAAGATCGGAACGCCGGGCCGGTGATAATACAGAGGGGTCGCGGGGTCGGCCGCAATGGGAACGACAGGGGCGCCGTCGGCGTCTACAGTGAGGCCCGTCACCACGAGGAGCTCCGCACTTCCGCTGATCGGTGACGCCTGCACGGAAGAGCGGGGGGCAACCGTCGGAGGCTCCTGCGCGGCAGGCTGGGTCAGGCTTTCTCCGCCGCAGCCCGCCGGGAGAAGGACGATGCACACCCCAGCTACGCATTTGCACGGCTTCCATCGGGTTGTAGTCATGTTTCTGCCTCCGTATCGTGGAAACGGTGACGGTCCGGTGCCCGCCCGGTGAGGCGAGCAGCGGCCTGGGGGAGCGCCGCATGCATGTGCGCGTCGGTTCCTTCCCCGGGTGGAGAAACGAGAACCCGGCGCAGATCGCGCCATCTGTCGGAGACGGCGAGCCGGGAATCGGCAGGACCGTAGCAGGGGAGGTGCCCTTCGTGGAGAATCAAGAGAGCGTCACGCGTCTCCTGCGACGTCTCAAGGAGAGCCGACCCGCCGCCATGGAGGCGCTGATTCCCGTGGTCTACGAGGAGCTTCGTCGCACCGCACGGCGTGAGCTGGCCCGGCGTCGTCCCGGCGACACTCTGGACACGACGGCGCTCGTGCATGAGGCCTACCTGAAGCTTGCCGGAACGGAAGATCCGTCCTGGAACGACAGGAAGCACTTCTTCGCCGTGGCCGCCACGGCAATGCGGCATATCATCGTCGACTACGCTCGACAGCGGAAAACCGCGAAGCACGGAGGAGCCCTTCGCAGGGTCTCTCTCGACGAGAGGCGGCTCCTGCCGGACGAACAGGCGGCGGAGATCCTGGAGCTCGATGAGGCGCTGGACCGGCTGGCCGGGCTCAACGTCCGCCTGAGTCAGGTGGTGGAGTGCCGGTTCTTCGGCGGGTTGACCGTTCCGGAGACCGCTGCCGTCCTGGGACGCTCGCCAAGGACCATCAACCGCGATTGGGAGAAGGCCAAGGCCTGGCTGTACCGGGAGCTCCACCGTGGTTGAGCCGCCGGATCCCGACCGGTGGCGCACCATCGAGGAGGTCCTGGACGCGGCCCTCGAGCTTCCGCATGAAGCGCGCTCGGAGTTCCTGGATGAAGCCTGCGCGGGGGACCCGACGTTGCGCGCCGAGGTCGAGTCGCTCCTGGCGGCCTCCGACGAAGCGGGTGACTACCTCGAGTTCCCGGCAGCCTCCTTCGGATCGACCCTCTCCGCCCTCTACCATCCGGGTCAACGCGTCGGTCCGTACAGGCTGCTGGAGGAGATCGGCCGCGGCGGGTTGGGCCTGGTCTATCTCGCCGTGGACACCCGCCTCGGCCGGCGGGTGGCCCTGAAGCTGCTTCCGGCGTCGAGAACCGACGACCCCGAGGCCCGGGCCCGGCTTCGGCGGGAGGCCAAGGCCGCATCCGCCCTCGATCACCCCAACGTCTGCACCATCTACGAGATGGGCGAATCGGAGGCCGGGGATCCCTTCATCGCCATGGCCTACATCGAGGGCGAACCACTGAAGGACCGGATCGCACGGGGCCCTCTGCCCCTCCCCCAGGCCGTCGACATCGCCGTCCAGACCGCGCGCGGCCTCACCCACGCCCACGAGAAGGGGATCGTACACCGGGACATCAAACCCGCCAATCTGATCGTCACGCCCGAGGGCCAGGTGGCGATCGTCGACTTCGGCCTGGCCAAGGGGAAGGGTGCGCCGACGCTGACCCGCGACGGCGTGACACCAGGGACTGTCGCCTACATGAGCCCGGAACAGATCCGGGGAGAGAAGGTGGACGAGCGGACGGATCTCTGGGCGCTGGGAGTCGTCCTGTACGAGATGATCACGGGCCGGGCGCCGTTTCGCGGTGAAGACGAACAGTCGCGCATCTACTCCATCCTGAATCAGGATCCAGAGCCCCTCACCGCCTTGCGCGCCGGGGTTCCCCTGGGCATGGAGGCCGTCCTCGCAAAGGCCCTGGCGAAGAAGCCCGAGGAGCGGTACCAGCACGTCGACGAGCTGCCGGTGGATCTGCGGAGGGCACTGTCCGACCGTCCCGGACCGATCCCCGGCGCTGCCGGCTCGGCGAGGAAGCGGTTCCTGCCCAGGGGCGTGATGCTGGTGCTCGGCGGTGTGGCGCTCGGAGTAGTCCTGACCTCCGTCGTTCCGCATCTGCAGAACCGAGGGGCCGAATCGACGCCCTCGTCCTCCCCACACCTGTCCGTCACGCTCCCGCCGGATCGGGCGCTGTCACCCGCCGTGTTCCGCCGCTTCGCCCTCTCTCCGGATGGCAGGGTCCTGGTCTACGCGGCTCGCAGCGGCGAAGGACGGCAACGGCTCTTCGTGCGCCCGCTGGACCGTGCCGAAGCCCGTCCCATCGCCGGCACGGAAGACGCCCAGGACCCGTTCTTCTCCCCCGACGGACGCTGGGTGGGGTTCTTCGCTGAGGAGGAGCTGCGGAAGGTGTCCCTGGAGGGTGGCGCCCCGTTGAGGATCTGTGACGCCCCGACGGCAACGAGCCGGGGGGCCAGCTGGGGACCGGACGGGACCATCATCCTGCCCCTCGGGCAGCTGTCCGGGCTGTTTCGGGTGTCCGACTCCGGCGGAACGCCAGAGCCTCTGACGGCGCCGGGTGGGGGCCCGGGCAGGTCGGGCCACTTCTTTCCCCAGATCCTGCCCCGAGCCGGGAGCGTGCTCTTCACCATCTGGAGCGGAAGCGAGTGGAGCACGGCGATTCTCCGGCTGGAGACGGGCGAATGGGAGGAAGTCGCCCAGGGCTGCGCAGCCGCTCGATATGTGGCCACGGGCCACATGATCTGTGCGGAGATGCGAGGCGTATGGCCGACGGGAAACCTCCTGATCGCGCCGCTCGAACCCGAGCAGCCTGCCCGCGCCGGCTCGTTCGTCTCCCTGTCCGGCTCCTCTGCGCTCGGGGAGTTCGACTTCGCCACCTCCAACAGCGGCACGCTCGTCTACGCGGCCGGCGGCTCGGGCATCGAGCGTACGGCCGCGGTGTGGGTGGATCGCGCCGGACGCTCCACCCCGGTCGAGGGAAACACCTACGGCTATACGACGCCCTCCCTGTCGCCCGACGGGAAGGATCTCGTGGTGACCCGGATCGTGGAAGCGGGCCGGGAGGAGGTCTGGCTCCATGACGTGGAGACCGGCACCGCTGCACGGCTGAGCACGAAGAGCTACGTCAGCAACCTCCCTCTATGGTCGCCGGACGGGGAGCGTATCGTCTTCAACTCCCTGCGGCGCCCACCTGGACTCTACCAGGTGTCGCACGATCTGCCGGATTCGTCGGCCCTGGTGCTGCAGCGCGGCCAGCACATCCTGGTACCGGGTTCATTCTCCACCGGCGGACGCCTCCTCGCGTATACCGAGCTGAACAACCAGACGCTGGGAGATCTGTGGACGCTGTCCGTCGACGACGGCTCGGTCACGCCCGTGGCCCGTTCCCCATGGAACGAACGCACACCCGCCTTCTCGCCCGACGGTCGCTGGCTGGCCTTCACGTCGAACGAGTCGGGTGTCGATCAGGTCTATGTCCAGGCCTATCCGGGACCCGGCCCGCCGATGCAGATCTCTACCGACGGCGGGCGGGAGCCGGTGTGGTCGAGGGACGGGACGGAGCTCTTCTACCGTCTCGCGGACAGGATGATGGCCGTTCCGGTCCAGAAGGAGGGCTCCTTCGCGGCAGGTCGGCCGATCGAGCTCTTCGAAGGCTCCTATGCCTCAGAATACAAGGGGAGGTCGAACTACGACGTGGCGCCCGATGGCCGGTTCCTGATGGTGGAGGTCGAGAAGGGATCCGAGCCGGTGCGCCTGGACGTCATTCTGGACTGGTTCAACGAGCTCGAGCGTCTACGAGCGCGGAACGCTGTCGGTCGGCCGACCCCGGACAAC
>JASFRY010000226.1:0-7062 GCA_050114675.1 Gemmatimonadota bacterium
CCACCGGTGCCGGCACGCGGGTACCGGGCCCGTCCCGGCCCCTCCCTTCCCTCCTCGACGGTCACCACTCGTCGGGCTCGTCCCAGCTGTCGGACGACCAGAACCGACGTTCCTCTTCGTCGATCTCGTCGTAGTCCAGGGGCGCGTCCTCGTCGGTGCTGATCCTGCCCTCCTCCAGGATCCTCCGCAGCGCGTCGTCGTCCACCACGGGCGACGAGCGGCGCAGCCGCCGCTTCAGGCGCACCCGGAAACGGACGCCCGAGGCGACGGCCAGCCCCACCAGGAAGGCGGAGAACAGTGCGAGAACGAAGGCGAGCATGAGACGAGGTTCAGTCCACGGGCGTCATTCCGACGTACTTGAGGCCGTTCCCCGTGACGAAGAGCACGACCTCGTCATCCTCGGAGATGAGGCCCTTTTCCATGAGCATGGGCACCGCCGCCGCGGTCGCGCCACCCTCGGGCGCGGCAAAGACACCGGTATCCGCACCCATCTTGTACACCCATTCCTTCATGAGATGGTCCGGAACCGCCACCGCGCCGCCGCCCGACTCCCGCAGCGCCCGGAGGATCAGGAAGTCGCCCACGGCGGCGGGGACGCGCAGGCCCGACGCGTACGTCGACGCTCCCTGCCACGCCGCGGCGCTCTCGTCGCCCTGCTCCCACGCGCGGACCATGGGGGCACACCCCGCGGCCTGCACCGTGAACATCTTGGGGCGCTCCGAGCCGATCCACCCCAGGCGCTCCATCTCGTCGAAGGCCTTCCACATCCCGATGAGGCCCGTCCCACCGCCGGTGGGATAGACGATGGCGTCGGGCAGCCGCCGCCCGAGCTGCTCGAACACCTCGTAGCCCATGGTCTTCTTCCCCTCCACCCGGTAGGGCTCCTTCAGGGTGGACAGGTCGAACCAGCCGTGCTCCTCCACGCCCTTCTTCACCACCTTGCCGCAGTCTGTGATGAGACCGTCCAGGAGCTGGAGATCGGCGCCCAGGGCGGCGATCTCCTCCAGAATGGGCGCCGGGGTGTCGTTGGGGACCACCACGTGCACCGGCAGCCCGGCGGCCGCTCCGTACGCCGCCGCCGCGCTTCCGGCGTTGCCCGCCGACGGGAGGGCCAGCTCCCTGGCGCCGAGCTCGAGCGCCCGCGATACGGCCAGGCCCAGCCCCCGGGCCTTGAACGACCCCGTGGGGTTCTGTCCCTCGTCCTTGACCCACAGGCGCCTCACGCCCAGGCGGCCGGCGGTGCGCGGCGCGTCGAGGAGCGGCGTCCAGCCCTCTCCCAGCGCCACCTGGCAGCTCCGGTCGCGAACGGGCAGGACCTCCTCGTAGCGCCACAGGTCCGCCCGGCGTCCGGCCAGGGCGTCGGGCGTGAAGCGGTCCTTCAGTGTGTCCAGGTCGTACCGGGCGAAGAGGGGCTTCCCCGCCGGGGAGAGCCCGATGAGCTGCTCGCTGTCGAATTGCTCGCCCGTGCCCGTGCACTCCAGGTGGGTAGCGCCGGGAAGACGCGTCGCGTCGGTCATTCGTTGTCGCTCCATGTCGATGTCTCCTGGACGTCGGCGGGGAGCTGGCGCGAGGAGAGGAGCCGCACCCCCGCGTAGAGCGAGATCGCCGCCATGGGCAGGGCCCACAGGGGCGGCGGGGCATGGGGGTCCGACAGCAGCTCGCGCAGCCAAGGTACCGACGCCAGGAGCACGATGGTTCCGTTGTTCAGGAAGTGCATGAGGCTCCCGACCCAGATGGATCGGGTACGCAGCACCGCCCATGCGATGACGATACCCAGCCAGGCCGTGGGAAGGAACCGGATGGCCGTCTGGAACGAGAGATGGAAGGCGCCGAAGACCAGGCCGTTGAGGAGAACCACGCGCCAGGGAGCCAGATTCCGCGTGCCGCCGAGCAGCACGCCCCGGAACACCATCTCCTCGCAGATCGCCGGGGTCACCGCCAGCAGCAGGATGAGCCACGCCAGGCGGGCAGGTGACTGGGCGGTGACCAGCTTCTCCAGTCCCTCCAGGAGCTCCCACGGCATGGGGAGCACGAACGTCTGCAGCCACCCGATGAGCCATCCCACCGGGAGGGCGCCGCCCACGAGGAGTACGGCCGCCGAAAGGTCCCGGCCCGACGGAGCGCGCAGCGACAGCGTACGGGCCGCATCGTAGCCGAAGGCGCGCACGAAGAGGATCGCCGGGCCCAGGAGGAGCAGCCACTCGGAGAGGAGGAGCCCCGTCTCGCCCATACGCACCTGGAGGGTGATGCCCCCCCAGAAGAAGAGCACCGCCACCCCCGCAACGAAGAAGACGGCAGCCCGGGGAGTCGGCGTGGCACCCGAGGCGGCCCGACGCCGCACGCGGCGCCACCACCCTTCGTTCGTCACCTCGGCGTCGTCGCCTCCGTCACCGAAGAGGACGTCCTCGCTGCCGAAGGCGCGGGCGGCGAAGACCAGGGCGGCCACGGCATACACCACGGTGGACCCGATGACCAGTGCGCCGGTGAGGGCTCGTGCGTTGCCGATCATCAGGTCTCGGAAGAAGTACGCCACGCCGGCCACCGGCACCACCGCCATGAGGCCGTTGAAGTCCAGCCCCGGGAAGAGTGGGAGCATGGCCGGGAGCATGACCAGCATGTAGACCGGCGTCAGCGCGTTCTGGGCTTCCTTGAAGGAGGCCGAGCGCACGGCGATGCCGAGGAAGAGGGCGCCGAAGAGGACAGCAAGGGGCACGAGCGTGAGGAAGATCACCAGCACGGCCCCGGCGGGAAGCGACACGTCCAGACCGACCGAGCCGGCCATCTGGAGCACCCCGGCCTGGAAGGTGAGGAGCATGCTCCCCAGGTTCAGCGCCGCCGCCACGACCCCGACGAGGGCCACGGTGACGAACTTGCCCGCCACCACCGCGCCCGCCGGGACCGGTGCCGTGAGCAGCGTCTCCAGCGTGCCACGTTCCTTTTCACCGGCCGCCAGGTCGATGGCGGGATAGAACGTGCCGAGCAGGGTGATGACCACAAGCAGGAGGGGGAGGATCTTCCCCAGGGTGTAGCGCCCCATCTCCTCGCGCTGGGCGACGGAGGAGTCGGACAGGGCGAGGGGCCGGGCAAAGCTCGCGGGGAGGCCGCGGGCCGAGAGGCGTCGGTCCAGCACCGTGTCCCGCCACGCCGACAGCACCCGGCCGAGCTCGCGGTTGCCCCGCTGCGAGCGGTCCGACGTGGCGTCGTAGAGGATCGTGACGGACCGGGTGGAGTCGGCCTGCGAGGGTTCGGCGCCCAGGACCGCCACGGCGGTCACCGAGTCCAGACGGAGGGCCGTCGCCACGTCGCCGGACAGCTGCACGCGGCGCAGCTGCGGTGAGGAATCCACCAGGGCCAGAAGCTCCGGCGGCGCGTCGCCCACCACGGCCACCGGCGCCGCCGTGGATTCGATGCGGCGCATGCCGAACAGGAGGATCTGCTCGCTCACGATCAGCAGGAGCGGATAGAGGAGCACCGGGACCACCACCATGACCAGCAGCGTGCGGCGGTCCCGGAGCGTCTCACGCAGCTCCTTGCGGAAGACGATCCACCAGGGGCTCACGGCGCGGCCCCCGGCCCCACCAGTGCCAGGAACGCCCGCGCCAGGTTGGGCTCTCCCGTGCGCTGCGCCAGCTCCTGCGGGCGTCCCTCGGCCACCAGCGCTCCACGCCGCAGCACGCCTACCCGGTCCGCCAGGAGCTCCACCTCTTCCATCTGATGCGTGGACAGCAGCACCGCCTTCCCCTCGGCTCGCTCCCGGAGAATGAACTCGTAGATGGTCTGACCCGACAGGACGTCGAGGCCCAGGGTGGGCTCGTCCAGGATGAGAGCCGGAGGATCGTGGACCAGGGCCCGGGCCAGGGAAACCCGCTGGCGCTGTCCCGTGGACAGTTTCCCGCACAGGCGGTCCCCGAAGTCCCCGATCCCGAACACCGTGACGAGATCCTCCACACGTTCCTGGAGCCGTGCTCCCTCCAGGCCGTGGAGGTGGCCGAAGTACGTCACCAGCTCCCGGGCCGTGAGGCGCTCGTACAGCCCCATGGAGGCCGCGAGGAATGCGATGCGGCGGCGGACCTCGAGGGGCCGCTCCACCACGTCGAATCCGAAGACGGAGGCCGTGCCTGCCGTGGGCGACAGCAGCGTGGCCAGACACCGCAACGCCGTGGTCTTGCCTGCCCCGTTGGGTCCCAGGAGGGCATAGACCTCCCCGGGCCGCACCTCGAGGCTCAGCGCGCGCACCGCGTCGAGGCGGCCGAATCGTTTGGTCAGGTTGTGGAAGCGGATCATGGATCGGGCAGGGCGTGTAGGTACGCGAGGCTAGCGTGACGCCCGCATCCGGGCAACCGTGCAGGACCGAAACCACGTCTCATCAAGCAGAGAGACGAGCGAACCCCCGAGGGGCATGACGGAAAGCCAGGTCATCCGACAGGCGGCAGACGGCGACGCCCGCGCCATCCGGACGCTGTACGACCGGTATGCGCCCCGGGTGTTCGCGGTGGTGCGCCGCATCGCGGGAGACGACGAGCTGGCCCAGGACTACGCCCAGGAGGCCTGGATCCGGGCCATCCGGGCGCTTCCGAGCTTCCGGGGGGACGCGCGCTTCTCCACGTGGCTGCACCGGATCGCCGTGAACTCGGCGCTTCAGGCGCTCCGCAAGTCGCAGACCCGGCACAAGCGGGAAGCCCCGTTTCCGTCGGACGTGCCGGTGAAGGCGCGTGGCGGCGACGTCCTGCTCCAGCGCAGGCTGGAGGAGGCACTGGACGCCCTGCCCGAGGGAATGAGACGGGTGTTGATCCTTCACGACGTGGAGGGCTACACCCACGAGGACATCGGTGACGTGCTCGGCATCACCACCGGGACGTCGAAATCGCAGCTGTTCAAGGCCCGTGCGAAGATGAGAGAGATGCTCTCGTCGCTCAACGGAACGGCAGATGAATTGGGAGTGGAAGCATGAAGCATCTGGATGGTGAAACGCTGGCCAGGCTGGTGGACGAGACGCCCCAGCCCGGGGAAGCGGAACACCTGGCGGCCTGTGCGTCGTGCTCATCGGAGCTGGGCGCGATGCGGGCCCAGACGCGGTCCCTGGCCGGGCTCCCCGAGATCCGTCCCCCCCTGGGAGACTGGGAGGTGCTGGAGGCGCGTCTGCGTTCCGAGGGCCTGGTGGAGACCCCGAGCCTCTTCGATCGCCTGACCCTGGCCAAGACACCGGCGTGGATGCGCGCCGCCGCGGGCGCGGCCCTCTTCATCGGGGGATCGCTGGTCGGTGGCGGATTTGCCTCGAGGGGCGCGCTGGACGGGGACGTGGGGATGGCCAACGCGTCTGCGACGGCCAGGGGCTCCCGGGATGTCGACCAGGCCGCCTCGGCGGTCCTCACGGCGCAGCAGCGTTACGTGGATGCCCTGAGCAACTACCGGCAGCTCCTGGAGGAGGACGGCGGCCCGCAGGAGGCGCTGGGCGATCCCCGGAGCCGCTATGCGGCCCTCCAGTACCTGGTGGCGGCCAGTCAGGCCGCGGTGCGCCAGGCACCGGCGGACCCGTTCCTGAACGGGCTTCTGGCTTCCACCCTCGCCGAGCGGGAGGCGACGCTCCGCAAGATCTCCAGCGGAGGAGACAATTGGTTCTGACCATGAGAGGCCTCGCTCGTTTTCCGGTTCTGGCTGCTACGGTCGGCCTGTCGGCGCTGTCGGGGCTGGCCGCGACCCCGGCGGCGGCCCAGGAGGCTCGGCCCACCAAGGAGACCGCCGACCGCGGCTGGATCGGTGTGTCCTTCGAGCTGCGAACCGTCCAGAGCGACACCGGTCTGCAGACGTCGGCCACCCTCACCGACGTCATGGAGGGGAGCCCGGCGGCGCGGGCCGGGCTGCGCGCGGGGGACGTGGTCATCTCCATCAACGGTCACAGCTGGCGTGACGATCGATACGCCGGAGTGCCCCAGAATCTGCGTGTGGGAGATCCCGTGCGCATGGTGGTGGAGCGCGACGGCCGTCGCCAGGAGTTCCAGGTGGTGGCGGCCCCGCGGCCTCGGGGCACGGTGATCGGCCCCACCGTAACGCTGACGCTGGGTGCCGATTCCATGGCCGACCGCATGTACCGGGCCATGGACTCGCTCCGCGTGCGGCTCATCCAGGAAGGCCCCTCCGGCTTCTCGTTGAGGAGCTTCCCCGCCCCAGGCGATTCCATCCTCGTCACGCTCCGGAGCTCCGGAGCCCGGGACCGACGCGTGCAGCTGGTGGACGAGCACGGGGGGACCATCACCGTGCAGCCCTTCAGTCCCGAGGACCTTCCCGAGGGCTTCTTCGTGCCCGAGGTGCGTCCGCCTTTCGGTTTCTACGTCTTCCGCGGCGAGGCCCATGATTCACTCCTGCAGGCCATGAACGCCCTGAACCGGGAGATCCAGCGCCTTCGTGCCGAGCATGCGGCTCGCACCCGCGAGCTGGCACGCCGGGATCCGACGGAGCCCACCGATATGGCCGACGCCGAGCTTGTCCGCCTTACGGCCGAGCTGCGGGACGCGTCGCAGCGGGCCAGTGATCTGCGGGACGCCATGGAGCGCGCGTCTCGGCGCGACGCCCAACGGCTGGCCCAGTCCTGGACCCAGCGCACCGACGACCCGGCCAACACCGGGGATCAGACCTCCCACTTCCGTCCCCTGGCGCCGTACGTGCTGGGCCAGAACCGCGCGGCGGGCGCCGAGGTGGTGGACCTGAAGCCCGAGCTCGCCGAGTACTTCGACGTGGACGGCGGTGTGCTCGTCGTGGACGTCCCCGACGGCACCCCCGCCGCCCTGGCCGGGATTCAGCCGGGTGACGTGATCACCCACGTGGGGAGCCGGGCGGTTTCCTCCATCCCGGAGCTGCGCGCGGGATTGGCGACCTCGGCGGCGGAGACGGGGGTGACGGTGGTGCGGAAGGGGAAGACTCTCCAGGTGCTGCTGCGGCGCTGATACCGCTTTCCTCTCGCCCGCTCCCGACGCTGATCGGGCCGGCGACGTCCACGGGGGGCACCGCTCCGGCTTAGCGGATGAGTTGCGTCGGCTTCCTGCGCAGCCGTTCCCTACCCTCATC
>JASFRY010000227.1:0-7053 GCA_050114675.1 Gemmatimonadota bacterium
GCGGGCGCGTGGCGGCGCTCCCGGGGTGTGGGCTCCGCCGGCGGGGGCGGATGGGGAGGGAGCTTCTGGAGCGGGGGCCGGCGGCACGCTCCCGGCCGCAAGCACACACCACGCCGCCAGGGTGGACAGCGCCCTCATCGCAGACCATGGGCGGAGCCGCAAACCTCAGGCTCGATTCAAGGGGACCCCGGCAGTCCCGCCAGGCTGGCGCGTGGCCCTCCGGCGGGGTGGGGGCCCCGCGGGCCCGGCCGGCCCTCGTCCTACGAGCACCTCCACCGCGGCCACCTGGGCCCTGAAGAGCTCCACCGCGCGGTCGACCGCGGCCTTCGACGCCGGCACGACCCACGTTTCGGCGGTCTGCCGCAGGGGAACGGTGAGGTACGCCGCCGCCGGCGCCAGCTCCCCGACGAACGCCGCGGTCGCGCGCAGGTCGGCCACGCCGTCATTCACGCCTCCCAGCAGCATGGTCTCGGTGAGGAGCGTACCGCCGAAGCCCTCGGCGAAGGTCAGCATCCCGTTGCGGATGGTGTCCAGGAGGAGGCGCCGATGGGGCCGATTCACCCGGCGCCAGGTGGCCTCCCGCACCGCGTCCACCTTGATGGAGACCACCTCCGCTTCCGCGAGCGCCTGGCGTACGGCGTGGCTCGGCAGCAGCGCTCCGTTGGTGATGACCGTCACAGGGATCCCAAGGGTCCGCAGCACGTGGATGGCGCGGCCCAGGCCCGCGTCCATGGTGGCCTCGCCGTCGGCCACGAACGTGAGAGAATCCACCGGCTCTCCCCGTTCCTTGGCCTCATCCACGAGCACACGCACGGCGCGGACCACCGCGTCGGACCCCTGGAAGGGCTGGCGCTCCGTCGCCATCCGTACCGTGTGTCCCACCGGGCAATGGATACACGAGTAGGGGCAGACCTTGGGGGTGATGTTGCTGATCCCGATGCTGTTGCCGAAGCGTCGGGTAGCCACCGGACCGAAGGCAAGGGTCGGCGCGCTCCAGGCAGGTCGGGCTCCGGGGACACTGAGCGGCACGTGGCCGCGGTGCGGCATGGTCATGGTGTACCTCCCGGTCCTGAAAGATACACCATTTCTCCCCCGCTGTGCGGCGGTGCGGAGGGGGAAAAGAGGCGGATTTCGGGCCTCCATCCCCCCTCCGTATGCCCATGATCTCCAGGGCGTCACCGCTCCGTGACGCGCACCCTCCCGCTCAGAAGGTCGTGGGCGTCGCGGCACCGTAGAGGACCCCGTTGAACAGCACCTTGAAGGTGGCATGGGGCTGCCCGCGGAACGTCACCAGCGGCCCGATCATGGCCACGCGGCCCCGGCCCACCCGGGCGTCCACCATGGCCGTGCCGCCGTCCAGATGAGCCGGGCCCCACGCCCACCCGCTCCGCAGCGCGTGGGTCCCCGAGAACCACGCCACGGGGGTCACCCCCTCGAGCGTCGCCTGGGGCTCCAGGTCGAACACGGGGTTGTTGTCGTATACCACGTCCACCTCTGCGGGCATGCCGTAGGCCAGGGGAGCCGCTGTATTGACGTGGGCCCGGAGGATGGAGCCCGGGATGAAGAACTCGTCCTCGGCCAGGGGCTCCCTCGTCCCGTCCGCGGTCACCTTGGAGAGGTGGTCGCTCACGGGCACGCCCAGCGCCCTCCCCAGAGCCGTGGAGCTTCCCACGGTCACCACCGTGCCGCCGGCCTTCACGAAGGCCTCGACCTGGGGAAGGGTCTTTTCCGATGTGAAGTGACCTAGCCACCCCCGGTATTTCTCGGGGATGTCGGCGGCGGCGGGCTGGTCCTCGCCCCCGTCGGGATATGCCTCGTCGGGGAAGACCAGCACGTCGAAGCGCCGGTTCAGGTCGCCGGCGTCCAGGTCCCGGGGATACACCCGTTCGTAGCTGAAGCCGTACTGCTCGAAGAGCCACCGGTCCCACCCCGTGGGGATGATGCCCCCGTAGCGATCGTAGAGCCCGATGCGGGGCTTCTTCAGCTTCAGCGCCTCGCCGGAAGGCGCCCGGGACACGGCGTGCACAGGCACGCCCAGCTCGCGCGCTGCCTCCTCCAGAACGGAGCGGGCCTCGTCCGACGCCGGGATCCATAGTGCTCCGGTACCCAGCGGTGCGCCATCCACCGTCTGATCGGCCTTCATCCAGTACACGTCGACGCCCGCATCCAGGAGCCGGTTCGTGAGGGTGAAGCCGTCGTTGTACCGATGGCTCACCAGGTAGCCGGCCGGGTTGGATGCACCCGCCACCGCGGCGGCCGGCGGAGACTGGAGCCCGTCCAGCTTCTTGAAGGGCCCGTCGAAGCCGTCCACCACACGATCGAACTTCACGCCCATCTGGAAGGCCAGCGTCCACCCGGTGAGATCGTACGGCGGGATGGGTGGACCTCCGGGATACTGGAAGTCGTTGGGGTGGTCCTGGGGCTCGAACATGTCCATGGCGTGGGGTGCGAAGGCCTGGTCCGTCTTGACGACGTAGGAGCCCGCGGGATAGCGCTTGCCGGCCACCTGGAAGGACGAGGTCGCCTCGAGGACGTCCACGCCGGTCTTGATGAGGGCGTTCACGAACTTCACCGTCGTGGGAAGATCGGGCTGGTCTGCGGAGACGATGTAGCCGCGGGCGTCCCGCCGGGCCGGATCGTGCAGCACCTTGTCGTAGAGCTCGGTGGGCTGGGCGTATCCGCTGCGCACCCGCATGCCGTGGGGCATGTCCGCCGCGGCCTTCTGCAGGGCCGCGATGTCCTCCGGCGTGGTGGTCCAGGAATCCTCCCGCCCCCGATCCACCTGGTCGATCCCCTTGCGCCACATGTTGAAGAGGAGCGTCTCACGGTTCCGCGAGGCGTAGTCCAGCACGGCGCGGTTGAGCTGCTGCTCGTAGTCGATACTCTGGCGGTAGTGCCACGTCTGGGGCGGCACCGGGTCGGGGAGGTCGTTGTGGGGCAGCTGCATGGCCGCAACCAGGGGGAGCTCCACCGGGGTGGGGTTGCCGATGATCTCGGTGAGAAGCCCGATCATGTTGTGGAAATACGTGATGGTGCGAAGCCCGCCGTTCCACCAGGTGGAGTAGTTGGAGAAGCTGCGCTGTCCCGAGCCCGGCATGTCATGGGCCACGAGCCGCGCGTTCATGGCCGCACCCACCTCCTCGATCTCCAGGGGGATGAGGGGATCGAAGCGGTAGTTGAAGGGGTCGCGGAACGGCGGTACGAACACCACGCCGCCGGTCTGGCCGAAGCCCGGCTGGTGGTGGTTGTACACGATCTGGGGATACCACGTGCGGAACATGACCCGGTTCATGTTGGTGGTCTCGGGCATGTTCGACATGAAGAAGTCGCGGTTGTTGTCGTGGCCCACGTACTCGTGGTAGAGCATGGGCAGATCCATCATGTTGCGCGCCTTCTCGTCGGGCTTGCGCATGTACCAGTCGGCCACCATCTCCTGGCCGTCCGGGTTGCACTGCACGGCCAGCAGGATCACGTCGTCCAGGAAGCGCATGGTCTCCCGGTCCGTGCGGCTCACCATCTCGTAGACCAGCTCCATGAGCTGTTGGGAGCCCACCGTCTCGGTGGCGTGGAGCCCGCCGTCTATCCACACCACGGCCTTGCCTTCCCGCGCCAGCTCACGGGCTTGCGCCTCGGTGAGCCCCTCGGCGTGGGTCAGGCGGTCGGCGATCTCCCGGTAGTGGTCGAGGTTGGCCTGGTTCTCCGGCGAGGTGATGACGGCCATGTACTGGTGACGACCCTGCGCCGTGGGGCCCATGTCCACCAGCTTCATGCGGGGCGATTCCTGGTCGAGCTTCTTCCACCAGGCCTCGAGCTGGGAGTAGCTGGCCATGTGGTAGTCGTCACCCAGGTTGAAGCCCAGGGCCTCCTGGGGCGTGGTGACCTGCGGAGCTTCCTGGGCCAGGGCGGGAACGGCGGCGGCCAGGGCCAGCATGGCACCAGCCACGGGCAGCCGTGCACGTTGCCACCGGGACCGCCCGCGTGGGGATCGAACGTTCATGGGAATCAGGCCTCGTCAATCAGGAGGTGAACGACGAGCCCGGGCGCCGGGGCAGGCGGACGGCCCGTCGCGTTGGAGCCGTATCGACCGTCGAGATAGAAGCGACGTGCAGGCGCCGCAAGGTGGGGGGCGGCAGGGGGAAGGAGGAGCGCAGCTGGCGCGCGGTGCCGCAGCCTCAGTCGCCACCCACGGCGGCACGGTCTCCGTACCCCCGCACGGTCGTGCGCGCGGTGCCACCGGCACGGTCCCGGCGGCCACGGGCCCACTTCCGGACCCAGCCCGGGATCCGCAGGGCCATGAGCGTCCCGTAGATGGTCGCGAGAAGGAGGGGGATGCGCACGTCCGACTTCACCAGCCAGTAGTAGTGGATGCACCCCAGGGCGGCGACCACGTAGACCAGCGTGTGAAGCCTTCCCCAACGCCTGCCGAGACGGCGCATCCACCCCTTGGTAGAGGTCACCGCCAGGGGGATCATGAGGAGGAATCCGGTGAAGCCGACGGTGATGTAGGGACGCTCCTTGATGTCGTCCCACACCCAGGACGGCTCTAGGCCCAGGTCCAGACCCATCCAGACGCCGAAGTGGAGGAAGATGTAGAAGAACGCGAAAAGACCCAGGGGGCGGCGAAGCTGGATGAGTGGATTCCACCCCGTGATGCGTCGCACGGGCGTCACGGCCAGCGACGCGAGGAGGATGATGATCCCCGTCATCCCCGTGACGTGCTCGAGCTTCTCGATGGGGTTGGCGCCGAGCCAATCCAGGAAGAAGCCTGCGATCATCCATGCCAGGGGCGCCAAGGCGCCCAGCCACAGGACGACCTTGAGCCCGAGCACGACCCGCCTGGAGCTCATCGCCATCGCGCGCACCCCCCCGGTCCCCTCAGAACCACTTCTTAAGGTCCATGCCCGCGTACATGTGGGCGACCTGCTCGGCGTAGCCGTTGAACATGAGCGTCTCGCGTCGCCGGAACTCGCCGAGGCGCCGCTCCCGCTTCTGGCTCCAGCGCGGATGGTCCACGTTGGGATTGACGTTGGCGTAGAAGCCGTACTCCCGGGGATTCGTCTTCCACCACGTGTTGCGCGGCATGTCCTCGACGAAGCGGATCTTGACGATGGACTTGATGCCCTTGAAGCCGTACTTCCACGGCACGATCAGGCGAAGCGGCGCGCCGTCCTGGTTGGGCAGGTCCTTCCCGTAGAGCCCCGTCACCAGGAGGGTCAGAGGGTTCATGGCCTCGTCCATGCGGAGCCCCTCGACGTAGGGCCAGTCCAGGACGCCGGTGCGCTGTCCCGGCATCTCGGAAGGGCGCACGATCGTGGTGAACTCCACGAACTTGGCGTCGCCCGTGGGCTCCACCCGCTCGATGAGGTCCGCCAGGGGGAAGCCGCGCCACGGCACCACGATGGACCACGCCTCCACGCAGCGCATGCGGTAGACCCGGTCCTCCATCTTGTAGGGAGCGAGGAAGTCCTCGAGCGCGTAGTTGCCGGGCTTGTTCACGTGCCCTTCCACGGCCACGGACCAGGGGCGGGGATGGAAGTCACCCGAGTTCTTGGACGGGTCGCTCTTCGACGTGCCGAACTCGTAGAAGTTGTTGTACGTGGTGATGTCCTTGTACGCGTTGACCGGCTCGCCCAGCTCCGACTTCATGGCCGCGTAGTCCTTCTCCTGGCGCACGATGCCGGGACGCTCCGAAGCCGACAGCGCACCGGGGCTCACCATCGAGCCCAGGAGGGAGCCGGCGGCGGCAGGACCCACGACGGACAGACCCGCCGCACCGACGGCGGTCCGCCGGAGGAAGTCACGG
The DNA here is from genome assembly GCA_050114675.1 of Gemmatimonadota bacterium. Taxonomy (GTDB): domain Bacteria; phylum Gemmatimonadota; class Gemmatimonadetes; order Longimicrobiales; family Gaopeijiaceae; genus SZUA-318. The sequence continues at coordinate 5,804 of JASFRY010000227.1, forward strand.
CGATTCACGTACACGTCCTCGGGTGTGATCTCCGACGAGGGGATGTCCGAGGGCTTCTTGATCCGGATGATCATGGCGGCGCTCCAGGGAGGCGGGCGTCGGGTGCGTTCTTCGACTCACCCCGTACTTCGGGCAAGGTCCGTGCTCAGAAACCCACGGGGTGCGGTACGGTTCCCATGAATCGTTGCCCCACCACGACTTGCGGGCGTTGCGCCACCGGCAGGAGCGGTGCCGCGCCCGGGGTCCGGGCGTTTCACGAAACGTCCGGCCCGCACGGAAACGGCCCCGGTGGAACGGCGCGGCACATTCGCAGGGCGACGACCCGGAGGCGGCGCTCCCACCCTCCCGCCTTCGCGGCCCCGGGCCCTACTCGAGCACGATCCCCGGTGCCACCGTCATGGCCTCCCGCGCCGCACGGATGGACGCCAGCAGCGCCGCGCCCACCAGGAGCGCCGTGATTCCCAGGTAGGCCCCGGGCCCCAGGGGCGGCACGCCCCCGGCGCTCTTGCGCAGGAACGCCACGGCGAGAGCGCCGAAGAATGCAGCCAGGGCCCCACCGAAGAGGGCCGTGCGCGCGCTTCCCACGAGGACAAGTCGGACGATGCGCCGGTCGTCGGCGCCCAGGACCCTGCGCACCCCCAGCTCCCGGACGCGACGGCGGGTCACCTGCAGCGCCGTGGCATACCCCCCGTGCATCGCCAGGAGCAGCGTGAGAAGGCCCAGGACCAGCGCCAGGCGTCCGACCCAGCGCAGGGGTGCGGCCTCCCGGTCGCGGAGCCGCGCCAGGGTGAGCGGCGCACCGGGTCGGTAGCCGGCTGCGGACAGCGCATCCAAGGCCGCCGCCACCGCATCTTCGTCCCCGCGCAGGAGGACCTCGGCTCGGGTCAGGGGATGCTGCAGGGCACTCAGATACACGGCGGAGCGAGGCCGGTCGTCCCGGCCCAGGGCCGCCGGGTCCGTGTCCTCCACCACGCCCACCACCTCGTACCAGGCGTCGAGATTGCTTCCCAGGCGGATGAGGTGGCCCAGGGGATCCCCCTTCTCGAAGGCCGTGTTGGCGAACGTCCGGTTGATCACCGCCACCCGGGGAGCGTCGGCGCCGTCGCCGAGGTCGAACGTGCGCCCGGCTACCACCCGCGTCCCGGTGGCGAGGAAATAGCCCGGCGCCACCGCGTGGTGGTCGGCTACCACGCCCCAGAAGGGAGCCGGAAGCCCGCCGTTGACGCAGGCGCCGCACTGGGCCGTCGCGT
>JASFRY010000228.1:0-7046 GCA_050114675.1 Gemmatimonadota bacterium
CGCCGCCAGCACCAGCACGGCGAAGGTGGTGGTCTTGAGGCCTCCCGCCGTGGAGCCCGGCGATCCCCCCACGGACATGAGAAGCACCGTGAGGAAGTCGGTGCTGTCGGCGGTGGCATGGTAGTCCACCGTGTTGAACCCCGCCGTCCGGGCGGTGACGCTCATGAAGAAGGCGTTCACCATGCGATCCAGAGCGGGCAGCCCCCCCAGGGTGTTCCGCCACTCCAGCACGGCGTAGATGACCCCGCCGCCCACGATGAGGATGGCGGTCACGCCCAGAACCAGCTTGGAGTGGAGCGATAGGGCCACCGGAGAGGGCTTCTTTCGCGCCTTCCACCGGAGGTGGAGCTCCTCCAGCGTGAGGAATCCGAGCCCCCCGAGAACGATGAGCGCCATGACGGTGCTCAGGGCCAATGGAGAGCCCTGGAAGCCCATGAGGGAGTCGGAGAAGGTGGAGAAGCCCGCGTTGCAGAAGGCGCTCACCGACTGGAAGACGGCATGCCACAGCGCCTGCGGCGCGGGGAAGCGCCGTATCCAGAGAAGAAAGAGCACTGCGGCGCCGGCGGCCTCCAGGAAGAAGGTGAAGCGCACGATGTTGCGCACGAGGTGGCGGAAGTCCACCTCCGGCACCACCTCGGCGGCCGTGGCCGTGACGGCCTCGTGGTGCAGGGAGAGCCTGCGGCCCAGCGCGAGGATCACCAGGGTGGTGAACGTGAGGATCCCCAGTCCCCCCAGCTGGATGAGCAGGAGGATGAAGGCCTGCCCGGCCGTCGTGAAGTACGTTGCCGTGTCCACCACGATGAGCCCGGTGACGCACACGGCGCTGGTGGAGGTGAAGAGCGCGTCCATCCAGCCCAGGGGCTCCCCGGTGTAGAGCCCCGGCAACACCTTGAGCCCCACGGTCCCCATGAGGATCAGCCCCAGAAAGGAGAGGACCAGGAGACGAGCCGGCGTGAGGTGCCGGCGGAAGTTGGACGTCCCGGACCGACGCACATGCCAGAGATTGGTCCCCGGGATCCATCCGCCTCCCTGGAACGAATTGTCCGTGCCCGGTCCTCCGCTCCCCAAGCTCAGGTGCTCCTCCTTCCGCAGGTGCTCATGGTCCGCCCTTCCGGCCCGATAGGATAGCCTCCGGCGCGGGGGCCGTCAGGGTCGCTCTGGAAGGTCGGCGCCCGGAAGGCGCAGCGCGAATACGCTCCCTCCCCCTTCGCGGGCCCGGTACTCCACGTCCCCGCCCTGGGCCCGGGCGGCGCCCCGGGCGATGGCCAGGCCCAGCCCCGTGCCTCCCGGCCCCGCCTCCGTTCCCCGGTGGAACGGCTCGAAGAGGCGCTCGACGTCGTGCTCGTCCACACCCGGGCCCCGGTCACGGACCTCGAAGCGGAGCTCATCGCCATCGTGGACCACCACCAGGTCCAGCGGGAGGTCGGGCGGCGTGTGGCGCAGCGCGTTCTCCAGGAGGTTCACCAGCGCGCGCAGCGCCTGGACGAAGTCGAAGCGGCCCACGGGAATGGTCGGGCCCTCGGGGAGCTGGACCCGGATGCCCTCGGCGCCGGGCAGGCCACGGACCCGCTCGAGGGCCGCGCCGATGAGATCCTCGGCTGCATTCAGCTCCGGCTCGACGGGGAGCGCACCGCCCCGGATCCTGGACAGGTCCAGGAGGTCGGTGACGAACCGATTGAGGCGGTCGGCCTCCTCCTCGATGATGGCCGCCGACTCGTGGCCCTCCTGACGGAGCTCGGCGGCCGTGGCCCGGATGGACGTGAGGGGCGTGCGAAGGTCGTGGGACACGCTGGCCAGCAGGGCGTCCTTGAGGCGGTTCGCCTCGCGGAGCGCCTCGACGTGCCTCGCCTTCTCGCTGAGGCGCGCCACCTCCCGCGCCCGCTGCTCCGCAAGGGCCACGGCCTTCTGCTGCCGGTGCATGAGCTCGGCTCCCGCGGTACCCGTGACGAGAAACGCCACCAGGATCCACCACTCCAGAGGGCTCTCGATGTCGAGGGAGTAGACAGGAGAGAGGAGGAAGACATTGAAGAGCAGAAAACAGACCAACGAGATCACCAGCCCCACGACCCGTCCTTCCCGGGCGCTGGCGCCCAGCACGACCAGGATGTAGGCAAGGGCCATGTGCGCCTGGTCCAGCGACGCCCGGAACGACGCGAGCAGGAGCGTACACGCGCCACTTACACCCATCCACAGGGCCAGGGCCGGGAGGGGGTAGTAGCGGCTGCGCCGGCTCATGCGCGATCGATCTCGAAGCGGTAGCCCACGCCGGGCTCGGTGATGATGAGCGTGGGCCGGACCGCATCCGGCTCCAGCTTGCGTCGCAGGTTGGCCACGTACACCCGCAGGTACTGCTGCGGATCTCCCGAGGAGGTGGCCCAGACGGCGCGGAACAGCTGATGGTGCGTCAGCGTCTTGCCCGCATCCCGGAGGAAGGCGCGCAGCAGCTCCCATTCGGTGGGCGTGAGATGCACGTTCTCGCCGTCGCGGCGGACGGTCCTGGCACCGGGATCGATGACCAGCTCCCCCACCCGCACGACCTCGTCGTCCCCCGGCACGTCCGACAGCCGGGCCCGGCGCAGCTGTGCCCGGACCCGCGCGAGAAGCTCCGCGGGGCTGAACGGCTTGGTGACGTAGTCGTCTGCGCCCTCGTCCAGGAGGCGGATCTTCTCGCTCTCCGCGTGGTGGGCGGACAGAACGATGATGGGCGTCACCGACCACTTCCGGATCTCGGCACAGACCCACTGGCCCGGCCGGTCGGGAAGCCCGAGGTCGAGGATGACCATGTCGGGCCGATGGGCCGCGGCCATGTCCACGGCCTCTCCCGCCGTGGACGCCTCCACGACGCGCTCGAAGTCGGAGGCCAGGGCGTTGCGCAGGGCTCTGCGGATGTGGGGCTCGTCGTCTACGACCAGAACGGTGCCAGGCATGCTCGACGGAGTGGACGAGGGTCTCGATGCTTCCTCTCAAGCTACCGCTCAACCTACCGCCCGGCCCGGGAAGCGCCACATTGCGCGAGGCGCGCCTCCCGCCGTCGGACTACATGCCCGAGCGACCGAGGCCTCCCTCCGGGGCCCCCTACAGCTCGAGCTGGGCGCCCATCTCCACCACGCGGTTGGGCGTGAGCTTGAAGAAGCCGGTGGGGTTGCGGGCGTTGTGGCTGAGGAACGCGAAGAGGCGCCGTCGCCACACGGCCATCGCCTCCCGCTCGGGGTCGATGAGAAGGGTCTCCCGGCCCAGGAAATAGGTGGTCTTCATGGGCTTGAAGTGGAGATCATCCTGCCCCTCCAGCGACTGGAGCGCACGGGGGACGTCCACGTCGTCCATGAAGCCGTAGTGGAGGATGATGCTGGTGAACCCCTCGCCCCGGGGCACGACGGTGGCCCGCTCCCACGGCATGACGTGGGGAACCTCCTCGGTCTCAACCGCCAGGAGGACCACCCGCTCATGCAGCACCTGGTTGTGCTTCAGGTTGTGGAGGAGGGCCCGGGGCGTGCCCGCGGGATCCCCGTACATGAACACCGCCGTGCCGGGCACGCGGTGGGGAGGGTGAGCCCGGATGCTCTCGATGAACTCCGACACCGGGACCTCCCGGCTCTTCATTCGCTCGTACAGGACGGTCCGCCCCTTCTTCCACGTGGTCATGAGGAGGAAGACCCCCGCGGCCACCGCCAGGGGGAACCAGCCGCCGTCGGGGATCTTGACCAGGTTGGCGAGCCAGAACGCCAGATCCACGACGATGAACAGCGCCGACAGCCCGAGCGCCTGCATCAGGGACCAGCCCCAACGGTTCCGCGCCACCACGTAGAAGAGCAGGGTGGTGATGACCATGGTGGTGGTCACGGCCACGCCGTAGGCCGCCGCCAGGTTGCTGGAGCTCCCGAAGCCCACCACCAGGGCGATACACGCCACCATGAGGGCCCAGTTGATCTCGGGGATGAAGATCTGCCCCTTCTCGTGGACCGACGTGTGCTCGATGGTGAGCCGGGGGCTGTAGCCCAGCTGCATGGATTGCATGGCAAGGGAGAAGGAGCCGGAGATCACCGCCTGGGACGCGATGACCGTGGCCGCGGTGGACAGCAGGACCATGGGGTACACCGCCCACTCCGGTCCCATGCGGAAGAAGGGACTCTCGATGGCGGCGGGATCCCGGATGAGCAGGGCGCCCTGACCGAAGTAGTTGAGGAGGAGGGCCGGCAGCACCACCGCGAACCACATGAGGCGGATGGGCCGCGTGCCGAAGTGGCCCATGTCGGCATAGAGCGCCTCGCCTCCGGTCACCACCAGGAAGACGCTCCCCAGGACCAGCCCCCCCTTCACACCGTTGGTCACGAAGAAACGCACGGCGTGGTGGGGACTCAACGCCCAGAGCACGTCGGGCTCCTGGACGATCTCGTGCACCCCGAGCACCGCCAGGGTGACGAACCAGACCAGGGTGATGGGCCCGAACACCCTGCCCACGCCTTCGGTGCCGCGACTCTGGAAGAGAAAGAGGGCGACGAGGATCACGACCGTGATGGGGATCACGTAGGGAGCGAACACCGGCGTGGCCACCTTCAGTCCCTCCACGGCGGACAGCACGCTGATGGCCGGCGTGATCATCCCGTCGCCGTACAGAAGCGCCGCCCCGAACAGTCCCAGGAGGACCAGGATGCGGCGGTGCTCCTTCTGGTTCATGCTCTGCGAGCGCATAGGCGTGACGAGGGCGGTCAGGGCGAGGATCCCGCCCTCTCCCCGGTTGTCCGCCCGAAGGACGAACACCAGGTACTTCACCGAGATGACGAGGACCAGAGACCAGAAGATGAGGGACAGGATCCCCAGCACGTTGGTGCGCACCAACGCGAGCCCGTACCCCTCGTGGAAGCTCTCCCTGAGCGCGTAGAGAGGGCTGGTCCCGATGTCCCCGTAGACCACCCCCAGGGCGGTCAGCGACAGGATGGCCAGCCGGCGCCCGGAAGGTGGCGGCTTCTTCTCCTCCCCACCCTCCCCCTGGGACGCGCCGGCGCTCGGACCGGCGCCGTCCTTACCCGCGCCGTTGCCGTCGGAGTCCTGGGATGCCCTGGATTCGTCCATCCGTCCCTTCTCGCTGTGACCGCCGCTTCCGAGCCAAAGAAGTTCGGCACGACGCCCTCAAAGGTGCACAAGGGCGTGCTGCGCCGGCATTAGGGAAGCGTAAACGAGCCCGAAGGGCCGGTTCCACAGCGGCCCGGAACAGCTCGAGCCGCGTTCGACAGCCGCCAAGCGCCCGGAGAGACCCGATGGGGGCTCGGTGCAGGAGCGACGGGCGATGAGCAGGTCGCTGAAAAAGGGGAGTACCCCGCGCGCATGGGGCTTTCGCTGCTCAGGCAAGGCACGACGACGAGTCGTAGCAGCGCTACGGCGAGGAGGAGTAACGACGCATCAGCGGCGAAACCCCCATGCGCCCATCACGATGACTGACATGAACTTAGGTGGCTGTGGGTTGGGGCGGCACGGCCCCGCCTCCGTCGTTGGAGCGCCTCGACGTAGCTATGGCTATGCCTTCGTCGCTCCGCCTAGGGTTCGGGGCCGTGGCGCTCCCAACGTGGGGTGCTCCCCTTCTTCAGCGACCTGTTAGATTCTCCCGCTCCACTGCCATCCCCAACCCCGTAGCGCACCCATGAGCGGACCGCAGTTCATCTACCACATGTACCGGCTGAGCAAGATCGTCCCGCCCAAGCGGGAGATCCTCAAGGACATCAGCCTGTCGTTCTACCCCGGCGCCAAGATCGGCGTGGTGGGCCCCAACGGGGCGGGAAAGAGCTCGCTTCTCAAGATCATGGCCGGGCTCGACACCGACTTCCAGGGTGAGGCCTGGGCTGCCAAGGGCACGCGCATCGGCTACCTGCCGCAGGAGCCCCGGCTCGACGAGAGCCTGGACGTGAAGGGCAACGTGGAGCTGGGCGTGAGGGAGACCCGCGACCTCCTGCGGCGCTTCGAGGAGGTGAACCTGAAGTTCGGCGAGGTCTCCACCGACGAGGAGATGAACGCGCTCCTGGAGGAGCAGGCGAAGCTCCAGGACCGCATCGACGCGGCGGGGGCGTGGGAGCTGGACCGGCAGCTCGAGATCGCCATGGACGCCCTGCGCCTGCCTCCCGGTGACGCCGACGTCACCACTCTGTCCGGCGGCGAACGGCGCCGGGTGGCCCTCTGCCGGGTGCTCCTGGAACAGCCCGACATGCTCCTCCTCGACGAGCCCACCAACCACCTGGACGCCGAGTCCGTGGCCTGGCTCGAGCACCACCTGTCCACCTTCCCCGGCACCATCGTGGCCATCACCCACGACCGGTACTTCCTGGACAACGTGGCCCAGTGGATCCTGGAGCTGGACCGGGGCGAGGGGATCCCGTGGAAGGGCAACTACTCGTCGTGGCTCGAGCAGAAGCGGGAGCGGCTCCGTGTCGAGGAGAAGCAGGAGAGCGCCCGCCAGAAGACGCTGGATCGGGAGCTGGAGTGGATCCACATGTCGCCCCGGGCGCGCCACGCCAAGGGGAAGGCACGGGTCAACGCCTATGAAGAGCTCCTGGCCGCCGACGAGCGGCAGCAGGTGCGCACTGCCGAGATCCTCATCCCCAAGGGACCGCGCCTGGGCGACGTGGTCATCCGGGCGCAGGGGCTCACAAAGGCCTTCGGTGACAAGCTCCTCATGGAGGATCTGAGCTTCGACGTGCCGCCCGGCGCCATCGTGGGCATCATCGGCGGCAACGGCGTAGGCAAGACGACGCTCTTCCGCATGATCGTGGGCCAGGAGGACCCGGACGCCGGCGAGCTGGAGGTGGGCAAGACGGTGCAGCTCGCCTACGTGGACCAGTCCCGCGACGCGCTGGACGCCGACAAGACGGTGTTCGAGGAGGTGACGGGCGGCGCCGACGTCCTCCACTTCGGCCGGGCCGAGGTGAACCCCCGGGCCTACCTGTCGTGGTTCAACTTCCGGGGCGCCGACCAGCAGAAGAAGGTGGGCGTGCTTTCGGGGGGAGAGCGCAACCGCCTACACCTGGCCAAGCTGCTCAAGAGCGGCGGCAACGTCATGC
>JASFRY010000229.1:0-7033 GCA_050114675.1 Gemmatimonadota bacterium
CTAGCTATCCCTCTCCAACCAGCTGTGGTGCATCACTTTCCGATGGGCGTCCCAACCTGGTACCGATTTGCTCCTCTGGCGGGCGACCATTCCAGACCCGTAGATTCCCCGAAAGTCAATCGGGAGCCACGGGAGGATGGGATGTGTCGGCGGAGGGAGTACGAGGCGGTGGTGAGGACGATAATCGCCGAGGAGAAAGGGGCTACCGTGGTGACGGTCCGCGGAGCTGACGTCGCGGGGTCCGTGTCGCTGCCTCAACCGAAAGAGACGCTCCGGCCTGGGACCGTCGTGCGGATCACCGTGGAGAGCGGACCGAGGTAACTGGCGGCCACAAGGCAAATCCGTCGGGGGCGGGACTCCTATTCCAGAGGCCGCCCCCGTTTCCAGCCTCCCCCCCATCCCCTCCGGGGGGGCTAGGAGTTCCGACCACCATAGCCAGAGCTCGTCGCGGAAGCCGGCTGCCTTCTCCCTGGGCCGCAGGGGCCTGCGGGCGAATGGGCTAGGAGCAGGCCGCTAGCCCCGCCCACGGCCCCCTGCTCCACGATAGGCCTTACACCTCCCTGTTCCTGGGCTCGCACGGGCCGACCCCGCCGGCCGGCTTCGCTAGGTGCCAGGGCCTGCCGATCTCCACCTTCCGACCCGCGCTCGCCAACCATGTGCCAACCGTCACGCTTCAGCCGGGAGGTACGACAAAGGCCCGACGGCGCAGATCACCGTCGGGCCTTCCCTTCTCGTCAGTGCCCCGTCAGGGACTCGAACCCCGAACCTACTGATTAAGAGTCAGTTGCTCTACCAGTTGAGCTAACGGGGCGGCACTGGCATCCCGGCGCGTGGCCGGGAGCAGTAAAAGGTACCCGATCCTCGGATGGGGTCAACCTCCTAAAGTGAATGGGAGGCCCGCTTTCAGGCGGTCGGCGCCCCGGCCCCCACGGGCTCCACCACGACGTCCACGTCGATGCCGCCGCGCACGCTCTGGGTCACGATACAGAAGTCCTCGAACAGCCCCAGGCACCGCTCCAGTCGCTCCGGAGGAACGTCGGTGGAGGGGTGCAGCTCCACGTGGATCGAGCCGATGCGCAGCCGACCTCCCTCGTTCCGCTCCAGCTGCCCGACGACCCGAGCCTTCATCCCCGTCACGGGGACCCTGGCCTTCTCGAGGCAGAAGAGGAGACTCGCCGAGAGGCAGTTGCCGACGGCGGCACCCAGCATCCGGGAGGCGTTGGGCGCGGTCCCGTCCCCGATGGGATCAGGCTCGTCGAGGTGGATCGTGTCCCAGGAGGGATCGTCGAAGGTCACGTCGAACTGGTAGCGCTCCCGCTGGTTCAGCTCCAGCGAGAAGGTGGGTGCGTCACTCACGGTGTGCTCCGCTCAAGGAGGTCGTCGGCCTCGTCGAAACTCCTCCAACGTCGCACCTCGGGCGGCCCCACTCTGCCCGGAGGCCACCGGCGCCCCCTGTAGGGATTCTCCCTTCCCCGCGAAAGGGAACCGTCCTACAGACAAGTACCCACTCGATTTTCAAGATCAGTGTGCGGAGTCGCGCACCTGTGCGTTACATTGCGCGAATCGAGGGGCCCTGACCATCTATCGATCGTCCCGGAGGTTGCCATGCGGATGTTGGTTCTCGTCACCTTTGCCGCGGTGCTGGCGGCCTGTGGCGGACCGTCGGAGAATCCGTCCCAGTCGACTGCTGCCGATACGACCGCGGCGGGCACCGCGTCCGCACAGCCCCAGGTGCACCAGGCCGTCGCCCTCACCTCGGTCCAGAAGCAGGGTCAGGTGGTGTTCGAGTCCGTGTGCTGGACCTGCCACGGGTCCGCCGGCCACGGTGACGGGCCGGCAACGAGCGCGGACATCGTGCCGCCCACCTTCCAGACCCAGGACTACGCCCTGGCCTCGGAGGCAACGCTGGAGGCCCGCTTCGGGGCGAGCCTGAACGCCGGCGCCGATCCCCAGCATCCGCACATGCAGTACGTGGCGAAGCTGGTGAAGCCCACGGCGTTCAAGAGTGCCCTCACGTTCATCCCGGCGCTCGCCTATCCCCCGGAGATCCCGGGCAGCGCCATCCACGGGCAGGAGATCTTCCAGTACCGGTGTGCCGGATGTCACGGAGCGGACGGTCGGGGTGATGGCCCGGCGGCGGCGAACCTGGTGGGAATGAAGCCCGCCAACTTCACCACCGACACCCTGGTCGCCTCCGCGGACTGGGATGCAGTGTACGACAAGATCCGCAAGGGCGGTGACAAGGTACACGGCTCCCTCATGCCGGCGTGGGGTGTGGTGCTGAAGGACGCAGACGTCTGGGACCTGGTGGCCTACCTGGCCACCTTCCAGCCGGGTCTCCTCTCCCAGCCGGTCTGGGAGCGCTGATCCGCGGCTCCCCCCTTCCTCTCCAAGCAGCGAGCCCCCGGTCGGCTGACCGGGGGCTCGTTTCTTCGACGGCGACGGTCGTCGACGACGTCCGCCCGCCTTGCGCTACGCGGTGGGGCTCATGGTATAGCCCAGCCACGTCAGGACGATGATGTACGCCAGGGCCACCAGCGCGAGCCACGTCCAGAGCCGAGCGGGGCGAGCCCCCGGGCGTGGCCGGTCCAGGAAGGGCACGAGAAGGAGTACCAGGCCCACGAGGCCGAAGCCCATGATCCCCACCAGCTCGCCGTCGATCCCGATGATCTTGCTGGGCAGGTACTTGAGCGTCTGGAACATGAACATGAAGTACCACTCGGGCTTGATGCCCGCCGGCGCCGGTGCGAAGGGATCGGCCTTGGCGCCCAGGTGGGCCGGCATGAAGGCGGCCACCGCCGCGAGGATGGCCAGGGCGGCCAGCCATCCCATCAGATCGCGGATGAAGAAGTTGGGAAAGAACTTCATGGACTTCTTCACCGGGCCCTTGGCCTCCACGTCGGGCGGAACGCTCATCCCCTGCTTCTGGACGAGGAGCACGTGGACCGAGACCAGCATGAAGGCCAGCGCCGGCAGCACCGACACGTGGAAGGCGTAGAAGCGCGTCAGCGTGGCGCCGGACACGTCCTCTCCCCCACGCAGCACGTTGCGGATGAACGGCCCCACCACCGGGAGGACACCGGGGATGTCCGTACCCACGCGCGTGGCGAAGAAGGCGAGCTCGTTCCACGGCAGGAGGTATCCGGTGAAGCCCAGGCCCAGAGCGACGAAGAGCAGGCCCACGCCCGTGATCCACGTCAGCTCGCGCGGCTTCCGGTACGCCTTCAGGAGCATGACGCTGAAGAGGTGCACGAAGGCCATGAAGATCATGAGGTTTGCGCCCCATGAGTGGATGGACCGGATGAGCCACCCGAACTTGACCTCGGACATGAGGAACTGCACCGACTCGAACGCGCCCTCGGAGCTCGGCCGGTAGTAGAAGAGCAGCAGGATCCCGGTGCAGATCTGCATGATGAAGAGGAAGAGGGCCATGCCGCCGATGTAGTACCAGAAGGTGTGGCGGTGGATGGGCACTTCCTTCTTGCGCACGAACGGGAGGAGAGCCGTGAACCCGAGCCGGTCGTCCAACCAGCGAATGAGCTGCCGGACCCTGCCCGGCCGGGATCCCAGACTCCGTCGTCTCTCGGTGCCGTCCTTCACCTTGCGCGGCTCCATCACGTGGCCTGACTCACGACGATCTGGTCGCCGCGGACGTTCACGTTGTAGGGGGTCAGAGGCCGTGGGGGCGGTCCGGACACGTTGCGTCCCTGGAGGTCGTAGTGTCCGTTGTGGCAGGCGCACCAGATCTCCTTGAGGTCATCGCGATACTGGACGGTGCACTCCAGGTGCGTGCAGATGGCCGAGAAAGCCCGCAGGTCGCCGCCGGGCGTCTTCACCAGGATGCCCGGCTTGTTTCCGAACTTGAAGATCCGTCCCGAGTTGGGGGCCACGTCCGTCGGCTTGAAGGGCAGAACGACGTTGCTGACGGCCGACTCGGCCACCTCCGGCGGAACGATGTAGCGGGTAACCGGATAGAGCACCGCCGCCACCAGTCCTCCCAGGCTGGTACCGAGCAGCCAGTCCAGGAATCGCTTCCGGGGCATCTTGGGGGCACCCGCCTTGCCCTCATTGTCCGTCATCGGTCTTCTCCCATGCCTGAACGGGGGCCACCGGCGGCCGTCGCAGTGGCGCGACGGCGGGCAGCCGCGAGTACGTCACGGTCTACATGCAGGAGCTTGGCGAGGTCGTCCATGATGGGAACCTCGTGCTCCGCGAGCGTCTCGTCGGAGAACACGAGCCTCCACAGTTCCTCGAGGATCACGTCCCGCTGGTCCGTCGACAGATCCTCGCCGACGAGCTCGGCGAACTTGCAGGCCCGGCCCGCGTCGCTGCGCTCACGCCGCAGCAGCGCGATGAGCTCCTCGGCATCGCTTCTGGAGACCCCGAACCGGTCCCGCACGACGCCCTCCACGAACCGTCGGTCGGCTCCGGACAGGTTGTCGTCGGTGTAGGCCGCTTCGAGGAGAAGCGCGCTGGCGGCGACTCGGGCCTCCTTTCGGCCGGGGAGGCCCGGACCTCCCAAGAGGCGGCGGAAATGCTCCTCTACGGCCGCCACCGCCCGGTCCGTCCGGCTCTCCACGTCACGGATCTTGAGGAACAGCGACGCGATCAGGAGCACGATGATGCCCGCCGACACGCCGAGCCCCACCCGCCGGGTGTGGTGCTCCTCGAGGGCCTGCTCGCCCCTCTCTTCGGCTGTGGCCGCAGTCTTGAAGCCGGGATCGGCCTCCTTGAGCACCGGGGCCAGGTGGAAGGTGTGGATGGCGTTCCTGGCTTTCGTCTCTGCGTTGGTCACGTCCTCCAGCTCGAAGAGGGCCTGGCTGACTTCCATGCCCTTGTTCTCCGCGTCCTCGAGAACGCTGCGCGCCTGGGCCACCTGCGTGTCCAGGGAGTCCAGCGCCCTCCGGATGTCCTGGAACGCGTGGCCGCCCGCGTCACTGGGCGCATGGCACTGGGCGCAGATCTCGTTGGCCTTCACGCCGAGCAGGCTGTCGGCAGGCTGCTGGATGCCGTGGTTGCCGTGGCAGGTGACGCAACCGGGCATGTCGGCCTCGTCGAAGATCTCCTCGTGGCCGCTCTGGTCGAAGAAGTCGGCCATGACCGAGTGGCACTGGCCGCAGACGTTCCGGACCGAGGCCAACCCGGGGGGCGCCGCTCCGTGGTTGCCGTGGCAGTCGTTGCACACGGGCGCGGACACGTCCCCGTCCTCCAGGAGCTTCTTTCCGTGGACGCTGGTCTTGTACGCCTCCACCTGGTCTGTGGGGATCCCGTAGGGCGCCATGCGCTCCGGGTCGGCGTGGCAGCGACCGCAGGTGTCCACGACCTTGGTGGGATAGACGCTGGACTCGGGATCCGTGGGTGGCCGGATGTCGTGGGCCGGATGACAGTCGACGCACGTGGCCACCGACGTGTCGTTCTCCTCCCGCAGCCGATGGCCGTGCACCGACGTCCAGTACTCGGAGACCTGGTCGGTGCGGAGGCTCGGATTGAACTGGCGCATGAAGGCGCCGTCGGAGTGGCACCGGCCGCACAGGGCGGGAATCTCCCGGCGCTCCGGCTTGCTCAGGAATCCCCTGGCCGGGTCGAGGACGTCGGAGCCACCGCTGCCGTGGCAGGCGAGGCATCCGAAACCCGTCTGGGCGTGGATGTCGTTGCCGTACGACTTGGCGGGACCCGAGAGCCGTTCGTCCGAGAGGGTCAGGTGACAGTTCACGCAGTCTTCGGACGTGGGGAGCGTCTGGGCCGCCACCCGCGACGCCGGGGCCACCAGCAGCGACCCGACGAGGAAGGCGGCGTAGACCAGGGTGGCGGGCAACGGTGCCGGGCGGCGTCCTGTACCGTGGTTCCGGTCCACTCGAGAGGCGCTCACGGGGCCCCCTTCGCGCCGGCCGCGGGCCACCCCTCGGGATCGTCCTGCATCCTCTGGCCCTCGCCCGGTCGTACCTGGTGGCAGTCGGCACACTCTCTGCCCGGCTCGTGGTCCTGCTGGGCCTGGTGGCAGACCAGACAGACCACGCGCTTCTGGGCGAAGGAGTCCACGAGCCGATCGCTGTGGCATCCGCTCCCCAGGCAGCTCAGGTGCGCCTGGAGGGTATGGGCCGTGGGCGGAGGCTGCTGGTGACATCCGACGCAGTTGGCGTCGGGGCGGTGATGGCTCTCGTGACACGATGCGCACGTCCGGGTGGGCGCCATGGTCGGCCCCCGCTCGTGGCAGGTCGAGCACTCCTCGCCCGAGTGTCGCGCGTGATCGAAGGGGAGCGACCGGGTCCGGGGGCTCGGCCAGACGCTGAGCTTGATCTGGCGCTGGGTGGTGAGGGGACCCGGGGGCGTGTGGCATTCTGAGCACGGAAGGTTCCGCTCGGGGCTGTGGTGGCAGGCCATGCAATCTGCGGGCGTCAGGTTCCTCATGACCCCCTGGGCACTGGCGCGGTGGCACTGGGCGCACTTCAGGTCCACGTGCACCGTGTGGCCCTGCGGGTGCTGATGGCAGTTGGAGCAGACGAGCCGGACGTGGGCGCCGTGGGGGAAGCGCTCGGCCCTGGTAGAGCGCCTCATCTCGTCGGGAAGGAACCGCCGCGCGATCTCCTGAACCTCCTCGCTCTTGGCGGAGTCCGGTACATCCTCCGCGGGTGCCACCGACGTGTCGGCGGCCGGCAGCTCTGCCTCGGCCTCAGCGGGCGCCTGCTCGCCCCCGCCGCACGCACCGAGGACCACCGCAAGCGCCGCGAGCCACGTCCACCGGGACGCACGAATCCATCTGGAATGCCAGGAGTTCTCCATCCGCGGCTCCCCGAGGAGATGGGATGTTGTAGTGAGATTGTCGAAGGGGGGCACTACGTCATTCCTGCCTCTCCCCCACCCGAGTGGTGAGGCGTGAGCCGACCTTGGGCGAGGTGCAGGATCGTACAGATGACGGGAAAGCCGACCCAGAGCATGAGCGCGAAGGCCAGCGCGACGGCGCCGACCCCGTTCAACCGGAGGTCGGTGCCCCAGATCTGTGGCCGGACCCGGACGCTCAACGCGGCGACGGGCG
>JASFRY010000230.1:0-7027 GCA_050114675.1 Gemmatimonadota bacterium
CCAGGGGGACGGGTTGGACGAGAAGGAGCTGATCCACGACTGGAACACGGCCAAGGGGACCTTCGACTGGTCCTCGGTGCGGGGCGTGCAGCTGGACGACGAGACGCTGCGCGACGGGCTCCAGAGCGCGTCGGTGGTGGATCCCCCCATCGAGGACAAGATCCGGCTGCTGCACCTCATGGACCACATGGGGATCCAAACCGCCGACGTGGGGCTGCCCGGCGCCGGCCCTCGTGCGGTGGAGGCCGTCACGGCGCTGTCCCGGGAGATCGTGGACGCCGGGCTGTCCATCCGTCCCAACTGCGCGGCCCGCACGCTCCTGGCCGACGTGCGGCCCGTGGCGGAGATCTCCCAGAAGGTGGGCATCGCCATCGAGGCGTGCACCTTCATTGGCAGCTCTCCCATCCGCCAGTACGCGGAGGGGTGGGAGCTGGACCGCATGCTGCGCGTCTCGGAGGAGGCGGTGACCTTCGCCGTGTCCGAGGGGCTGCCCGTCATGATGGTCACCGAGGATACGACACGGGCCAGGCCCGAGGTCCTCGAGGCCCTCTACGGGAAGGCCATCGAGTGGGGGGCGAAGCGGCTGTGCATCGCCGACACGGTGGGGCATGCCACCCCCGCGGGTGCGGCGGCGGTGGTGCGCTTCGTCCTGGAGGAGATCGTGAGGCCGTCGGGCGAGGACGTGGAGGTGGACTGGCACGGCCATCGCGACCGGGGTCTGGGGCTGGCCAACGCCCTGGCGGCCATCCAGGCCGGCGCGACCCGGGTCCACGGGTCGGCGCTGGGCATCGGGGAGCGCTGCGGCAATGTGGAGATGGACCTGCTCCTGGTGAACCTGAAGCTCCTGGGCGTCCACGATGCCGACCTTTCCCATCTGCAGGAGTACTGCGAGCTGACCTCGCGGGCGTGCCAGGTGCCGCTGGTCAACTCCTACCCCGTCATGGGGAAAGACGCCTTCCGCACGGCCACCGGCGTCCATGCCGCGGCCATCGTGAAGGCGGAGAAGAAGGGCGACGCATGGCTGGCGGACCGGATCTACTCCGGGATCCCCGCGTCGCTCGTGGGACGCCAGCAGGTCATCGAGATCAGCCCCATGTCGGGCCTCTCCAACGTGAAGCATTGGCTCGGGGCCCACGGATTCGATCCCGACGACGAAGGGCTTTGCCGCAGGATTCTCGAGGCGGCCAAGCATACGGACCACACCCTCACCGAGGAAGAGCTCCAGGTGCTCTGTCGAGGCGGCTGATCGCCGGCCGGGAGCGGACTCTTCCGGAGACGCTCCCATGAACAGCGCAGTCGTGAAGACCATCATGGACATGGCCCCAAACACCACCGCCGCTGTCCCCCGGGTCCTCGTGGTCGAGGACGAGCCCGACATCGCCGCCCTCATCGCCTATCAGCTCACCCGCGAAGGCTTCCGGGTGGAGACAGCGGGCACGGGGACCGAGGCCCTCCAGGCCGTCGAGCGCGACATACCGGATCTGGTCGTGCTGGACCGCATGCTCCCAGGCCTCACCGGCGACGAGGTGCTGCAGCGCCTGAAGGAAGAGCCGGGGACGTCCAACATCCCCGTGCTCGTGCTCACCGCCAAGCGGGAGCAGGAGGACCGCATCAAGGGCTTCGAGCTCGGGGCCGACGACTACCTGACCAAGCCCTTCAGCCCCCGGGAGCTGGTCCTGCGCGTCCAGGCCATCCTCCGGCGGGTCCAGGAGGCCGGGATCTCCGCCGGCGGGCGCATCCTCAAGGCGGGACCGATCCGGATGGATCTGGGGTCCCACCAGGTCTCGCTGGGGGGAGACGAGCTGAACCTGACGCCCACCGAGTTCCGGCTCCTCCAGGCGCTCATGGAGCGTCGGGGTCGCACCCAGAGCCGCAAGCAGCTCCTGGAGAAGGCGTGGGACGTGGAGCCGGGGGCGTCGGAGCGGATCCAGACCCGGACCGTGGACATGCACGTCCGCCGGCTCCGTGGCAAGCTGGGCGAGACCGGGGACTGGATCGAGACGATCCGGGGCTTCGGATACCGCCTCAAGGTCCCCGAGGGGCTGTAGGGGTCGCGCCAGCCACGCTGCGGGCGCAACGGAGCGTGGAATCCTACTATGTAGCTGAACATCTGAACCCCGACGCCTTCCAGCGGAGTGACCGTTGCGCCTTCGGATCCACCATCCCCTCTTCGCCGGCTTCCTGGGCGTCACCGGACTTCTGGTGCTCCTCATCGTGGCCCTGGTGGGGAAGGGGCTCCGGCGGGAGCTGGAGCGTACTTACCAGGACGAGCTCTCGCGGGAGCTGGCTCTGGGGACCCGGGTGCTTCAGCGGACCGGGACCGAGAGCGCGGATTCGGTGGCCCGCGAGATCACGGCGCTCACCGGCTTCCGGGTCACCCTCATCGACACGGCCGGCGTGGTGCTGGGTGACTCGTACGTGGACCCGAGCGAGCTGGCGAAGGTGGAGAATCACCGCCGGCGGCCCGAGGTGGTGGGTGCTCTCGCGGGAAATGTGACCTTCGCACGGCGCACGAGCGTCACCGTGGGCGTGCCGCTGCTCTACGGCGCGCGTCTCGCCATCTTCCGGAGTCGACCGGTGGTCCTGCGCATCGCGGCACCCCTGGACGCGGTGGAGGCCACCGTGGGCCGGATCCAGCGTACCGTGACCTTCGCGGGGCTGTTCGCCATGGCGCTGGCGCTCCTGGTGGCCTACTGGTTGAGCGTCGTGCTGGCCCGGCCCCTGGTCGTGCTGGCCGACCGGGCGCGTCAGCTGGCGCGGGGCGACTTCGACACCCGGGTGCCGCGGTCGGCGGGCGTCGCCGAGCTCGCCGACCTCTCGGTGGCCTTCAACCGCCTCACCGAAGAGCTCCGGGCCCGCCTGTCGGATCTCCGGCGGGACCGTGACGAGATGGGGGCCCTCATCAACACCATGGCCGAAGGGGTGCTGGCCCTCACCGACGACGCACGCGTCCTGCGGGCGAATCGGGCGGCCCACACGCTCCTCGGCCTGCCCCAGGATCTGCCGCCTCTGGCTCCGGTGGGTACGCTGGTCCGGCAGCAGGAGCTGCGAGAGCTCCTGGAGGAGTCGGTGGTCCACCCCCTCCAGAGCCAGGAGATCCGGGTGGGCGACCGGGTGCTCCTGGTGGCGTCGCGGCGACTGGACCTGGGCGGCGCCGTCACCACCTTCCTGGACATCACCGAGCGGCGCCGCCTGGAGCAGGTGCGCCGGGACTTCGTGGCCAACGCGTCCCACGAGCTCAAGACGCCCCTCACCTCCATCCGCGGCTTCGCCGAGACGCTGCTGGAGGGCGATCCGCCCGAGACGCTCAGACTCCAGTTCCTCACCTCCATCCGGGACAACACCCTGCGGCTGCAGCGGCTCGTGGAAGATCTTCTCGACCTCTCCCGCCTGGAGTCCGGCGGGTGGACCGCCAGCCGCGACCCGGTGTCGGTCGGCCACGTCGCCGAGGAGGTCTGGGGGCAGTTCGTGGACCAGGCGGCGGACCGGAGCATCGACTTCCTGGTGGAGGGCGATGCGGACGTGATCGCCGACGACCAGGGGCTGCGCCAGATCTTCCGCAACCTCATGGAGAACGCCCTCCGCCACACCGATGACGGGGGGCATCTCCACCTGGGTGTGACCCGCCCCGTCGAGGGTCTGGCCGAGGTAGCGTTTTCCGACGACGGTGAGGGGATCCCCTCGCGGGCTCTTCCCCGTATCTTCGAACGCTTTTACCGTGCGGACTCGTCGCGGGCCCGGGACATCGGCGGGACGGGACTCGGACTCGCCATCGTGCGCCACCTGGTGAACGCCATGGGCGGCCAGGTCTGGGCGGAGAGCGAGCTCGGCAAGGGCACGACCATCCGGTTCACCCTTCCTGTGAAGAAGCAATGAAACGCACGGGTCAGGATCGTTCATGCCGACCATTCACGACATAGGCACCGGGGGGCGGGATCCGGCCCTGGAGGCCCGGGACGTCTCGGTGTTCTATGGGTCGAAGGAGGCCGTCAAGCGGGTGTCGCTCGTGGTGCCCGCCAACCACGTCGTGGCCCTCATCGGCCCGTCGGGCTGCGGCAAGAGCACCTTCCTGCGGTGTCTCAACCGCATGAACGACCTCATCGAGGACGCCCGGGTGGAGGGCTCGGTGATGTTCCGGGGGCGGGATCTGTACGCGTCCGACGTGGATCCCGTGGAGGTGCGGCGGAGGATCGGTATGGTATTCCAGAAGCCGAATCCCTTTCCTCGCTCCATCTACGACAACACGGCCTTCGGACCGCGCATCAACGGGTACGAGGGGAGCCTGGACGAGATCGTGCGGACGTCGCTGGAGCAGGCGGCGCTCTGGGACGAGGTGAGCGAGCGGCTGGGAGACTCGGCGTACGACCTCTCCGGGGGCCAGCAGCAGCGGCTCTGCATCGCCCGGGCCCTGGCGGTGAAGCCGGAGATCATCCTCATGGACGAGCCCGCCTCTGCGCTGGATCCCATCGCGACCCAGCGCATCGAGGAGCTCATCTACGAGCTCAAGAAGGACTACACCATCATCATCGTGACCCACAACATGCAGCAGGCCGCGCGGGTCTCGGACTACACTGCGTTTCTGTACATGGGTGAGCTCATCGAGTACGGTCCCACCGAGACCATCTTCACGAACCCGCTCGAGGAGCGGACGGAAGCCTACGTGACGGGGAGGTTCGGATGAACATGGATCAGAAGGCGCGCCGTCACTTCCACGACGAGCTCGACACGCTGCAGAAGCGGCTCATGGAGATGGCCGGGATCGTGGAGACCATCGTGTCCCAGGCGGCCCAGGCCGTGCTGGACCGGGATCCCTCGGTGGCCGGCCACGTCATGGAAGAGGACAACCGGGTGGACGACCTGGAGGTGGAGATCGACGAGCGGGTCCTGGAGCTCCTCGCCCTCCACCAGCCCATGGCCAAGGACCTGCGCCAGATCATCGCCACGAACAAGGTGGCCAACGACCTGGAGCGCGTGGGCGATCACGCGGTGAACATCGGCAAGGCCGCGCGACGCCTGGCGGACACCTCCCCGCTCCCGGAGCTGAGGGAGCTCTCGGAGATGGTGGAGATCACCAAGGAGATGCTGTCCGACGCGTTGGCCGCGTACGTTTCCCGGAACGCCGGGACCGCCCGCATGGTGTGCCTCACCGACGACAAAGTGGACGACCTGAGGCGCTCCATGTTCCGGATCCTCGTCACCCACATGCTCGAGGACCCCAAGAGGATCGGCGGCGCCCTCGAGCTGCTCCTGGTGTCGCAGAACCTGGAGCGCGTCGCCGATCTTTCCACCAACATCGCAGAGGACGTGGTCTTCCTGGTGGAAGGGCGCACCATCAAGCACGGCGCCGGGGAGCTCCGGTCCGACGACACCGACGAGGACGACGCCCTCTCGTGATGCAGCGGACCCCGTGCGGAGCGTCCTCGTGCACGGGACCGGAGGGGAGCGTGGCACCACGGGGATCCCGCGGCGCATCTCCTCCGTTGCAGACCGGTGCACGTGCGCCTAACGTTCGCTGATGTCGGAGCGACCCGAAAAGCGGCGCGATTCGCGCACCGTGGACGACGCCGGAGGCAACGGCTCGGACGTGATGGAGCCCGAAGAGCCCGCCGGCGTGAACAAGGCCGTTGAAGCCCTCCTGGACCAGGTGGGGGTCGAGACGCAGCCGCAGCCGGCGTTCGATCCCAGCAACCTCCGGGGCCAGGTGGCCGTCGTGACCGGAGGCTCCAGCGGCATCGGCAGGGCCATCGCCCTGGAGCTGGCCCGCTGCGGGACCCACATCGGCTTCTGCTTCCTCGACGACGGGGCTGCCTCACGCATCGCCGCCCAGGAGGTCGCCCGCGAGCTCCGACAGGCCGAGGTGCGCACCTACTTCCGATCCTGCGACGTGCGTGACGCCAAGGACGTGGCCGCGTTCGTGTCGGAGGTGCTCGGGGAGCTGGGGGGCATCCATATCCTCGTGAACAACGCCGGGATCGGTCGGGACGGCGCCCTCTGGCGCATGAAGGACCACGAGTGGGAGGCGGTGCTCCGCACCAACCTGGACGGCGCCTTCTTCTTCATCCGGGCGGTAGCGCCCCAGATGCGCGCCCAGGAGTACGGCAAGATCATCAACATCACTTCCGTGCATGGTCTTCGCTCCGAGTTCGGCCTGGCCAACTACGCGTCGTCCAAGGCGGGGCTCATCGGTCTGACACGGAGCGCCGCCCTGGAGCTGGGTCCCAGGAACATCAACGTGAACGCCGTGGCACCCGGCTATATCCGCACCACGCGCCTCACCGCTGGCGTGCCCTCGGAGATCCTGGACCAGGCCAGGGAGCGATCGGCCCTGGGACGCCTCGGGGACCCCCGGGACGTGGCGAGGGCGGTCCTCTTCCTGGTTTCCGAGTCGGCGCGCCACATCACCGGTACGGTGCTCCCCGTGGACGGGGGCTACCTCCTCTAGAGAGGTACTCCCCCGCCCGACGCCCTTCCGGCGGGACGTCGCATCCGGGCCCGGACGGCCTCCGGGGGCGCCGAGGGGCTTCCGTTGCAAAGCGAGGCCACACCGTGCATTCTGCGCGGATGCGTTTTCTCCGAAAGCTGTCCGCGGGCGTGGACGGCCTCAACGACCGCATCGGCGCCACCATCCGGTGGCTGGCGCTCATCATGGTGCTCGTCGGGGCCTTCAATGCCATCGCGCGGTATCTGACCAGGTACGCCGGCGTCTCGCTGAGCTCCAACGCGTACCTGGATCTCCAGTGGTACTTCTTCAGCCTCATCTTCCTGCTGGGCGCGGCGTACGGGCTGAGCCATGACGTCCATGTGCGGGTGGACGTCCTCTATTCCCGGCTGTCGAAGAAGACCCAGGCGTGGATCGATCTGGTGGGAACGGTGCTCTTCCTCATCCCGTTCTCGCTGGTCATGCTCTGGGTCTCCTGGCCGGCGGTGCGGAACTCCTGGTCCATTCACGAGACGTCTCCCGACCCCGGAGGCCTCCCTCGCTATCCCATCAAGGCCGTCATCCTCGTCTCATTCGTGCTCCTTCTCC
>JASFRY010000231.1:0-6957 GCA_050114675.1 Gemmatimonadota bacterium
GCGCATCGAGGTGATCCCCAACGGCGTGGACGTGGAGGCCCTCAGCCCCGAGCCCGATGGCGCTCGCTACGACGAGCCCACCGTGCTGTACCTGGGGCGTCTGAAGCGCTACAAGCGTGTGGACCTGGTGCTCCGCGCCGTGGCGCTCCTGAAGCAGCGAGGGGTCGCCGCACGCTTTCTCGTGGGGGGGAAGGGCGCCCACGCGAAGGCGCTGCAGGAGCTGGCCCGCTCGCTCGACATCGGCGACCGGGTCGAGTTCCTGGGCTTCGTTCCCCACGAGACGAAGCTCGAGCTGTTCCGGCGGAGCTGGGTTCATGTGCTGACGTCCCCCAAGGAGGGGTGGGGCATCGCCAACATGGAGGCGGCGGCCTGCGCCACGCCCACCGTGGCCAGCGACGCACCCGGCCTCCGGGAATCGGTGGTGGACGGAACCACGGGATTCCTGGTTCCCCACGGCGACGTGGACGCCCTGGCGGACGCCCTGGAGCTCCTCCTGGGCGACGATGCGCTCCGGGAACGTCTGGGTCATGGAGCCCGCGCCCTCGCCGAAGGGTATACATGGAAAAGAGGCGCCGACGCCATGGAGTCCCTCCTGACGCGGGTGGTGACCCAATCCCGCGTCGGCTACCTTTGAGCATAGAGGTCCACTTCCCACTTCGGAGGCCGACTTGAGAGTCCAGATCGCGGCACGCCACTGCGATATTCCCGATTCCGTTCGCCAACGCACCGAAGAACAGATCAACCGCCTCGCCAAATATGACCCCCGGGTCTCCGCTGCAGAGGTGATCTACGAGGAAGAAAAGAGAACCAAGAGGGTGGAGGTGATCCTCTCCGTGGACCGGACGGATCCGGTCGTGGCTCACGGGGAGGGTGAGGAGTTCCGCACCGCCCTGGACAAGGTGGTGGACCGCCTCAGCCGTATTCTCAAGCGGCAGCGGTCGCAGGCCAACAGTCACCAGGGTCCTCGGCTCTCCGAGGGAGTGACCGGGGCCTGAGACGCACGTGAGCCGACCTGACAACGGCTCGGACCCGTTCGGCGGGAAGAGCATCACGGTCCAGGAGATTCTGGACGTAAAGAGGGATACCCTCCGGCTCGAGCTGCTCACGCCGGGCGTTCCCCTGGACCGCACGGCGTCGGACCCGGACGTATCCAGCCCGGGCCTCGCCCTGGCCGGGTACATCGCCCGCGTGCCCGAAGGGCGCATGTGGGTCTTCGGTCAGACCGAGATGATGTATCTGGCGACGCTTCCTCCCGAGACGGCCCGCGAGAACCTGGAGAAGCTCTTCTCCTTCGACGTCCCCGCGGTCTTCGTGTCCAAGGGGCAGCAGGTGCCGGAGCACTTCCTGGAGGTGGCGAAGGCCAAGGGCGTGCCGGTGATCCTGAGCCACCGGACCACCAAGGACGTCTATCAGCGACTCAAGCCGTTCCTGGAAGCGGCGCTCGCCCCCTCCACCAACCTCCACGGCTCCCTGGCCGACGTGTACGGCGTGGGCCTTCTCTTCGTGGGGGAGAGCGGGGTAGGCAAGAGCGAGTGCGTCCTGGACCTGGTGGAACGGGGCCATCGTCTCGTGGCCGACGACCTGGTCCTGGTCTCTCGCAGGGGCAACGACGTCCTCATCGGGCGGGGGCACGAGCTCCAGCGCCACCACATGGAGATCCGGGGCATCGGGATCATCGACATCCCCAGCCTCTTCGGGATCCGGGCCATCCGACAGCAGAAGCGCATCGAGGTCGTGGTCCAACTGGAGCTCTGGGACGCTCAGCGGACCTATTCGCGCACCGGCCTGGAGGAGGACGAGGCGGAGATCCTGGGCGTATCCCTCCCGCGGGTCACCGTCCCCCTCAACCCCGGGAAGAACATCACCGTGATCTCCGAGGTGGTGGCCATGAACCACCTCCTCAAGTACAGCGGCGTCCACTCGGCCCAGAGCTTCGATCAGCGCCTCCAGGACCAGATGAAGCCCATCCGCGAGTACCTGGAGCAGGACTATGAGTGAGCACCAGGGCTCGCGGGGGATCGTGGTGGCCCACGGCACCATGGCCGAGGGACTCGTCGACGCGGTCCGCCGCATCGCCGGAGGAGCAGCCGACGCCCTCACGCCGGTGTCCAACGAGGGACGCACGCCGCAGGAGCTTCGGGACATCCTGGAGCGCCTGGCGGGGAAGGAGCCCGTGGTGATCTTCGTCGACCTGGTCTCGGGAAGCTGCAGCATGGCAGCGCTCGTGAGCTTGCGCGAATCCACGGACCGGGCTGTAGTATGCGGTGTGAACCTGCCCGTCCTCCTCGACTTCGTGTTCCACCGGGATCTCCCGCTGGATGAGCTCGTGCCCCGTATCGTGGGCAAGGGAAAGGACGGCATCCGCCAACTCCCCGAAGCCAGCTGACCGCTGTCCGTGTCCATCGTTCTCTACCGTGTCGACGAGCGGCTCATCCATGGCCAGGTGATCCTGGGCTGGGGCAACCAGCTCAAGCCGGAGCGCTATCTGGTCGTGGACGACGAGCTCGCACAGAGCGACTGGGAGCAGGAGCTCTACCGCCTTGGGGCGGGTGAGATGGACGTGCGATTCTCGTCGGTGGAGGAGGCTCGGCGCCTCCTTCCCCAGTGGCGCGCAGACGAGAAGCGCTCCATCCTTCTCACGCGTGACGTAGACGCCATGGTGCGCCTGGCACGAGGTGGGCTCCTGGCAGGGGAGCGCGTGAACCTGGGTGGGCAGCACCCGGGGCCCGGTCGGGCACAGGTGCTCACCTACCTCCACCTCACGCAGGAGGATCGTGACGGGCTCGCCGAGCTGCAGGAGGCGGGCGTGGACGTCTCGGCACGAGATCTTCCCGATGCGGCGAAGGTCTCTCTCAAGACGCTGCTGGAGTCGTGATGGAGCTGCTCTGGATCTCCCTGGTGGGCGGTGTGCTGGCCCTGGATGCCACGTCCGTGGGCCAGTTCATGGTGTCCAGGCCCCTGGTGGCCGGGGCTCTGGCCGGCTGGGCCGTTGGCGACCCCGCCACCGGCATCCTGGTGGGCGCCCTCCTGGAGCTGTACCTCCTGGTTTCGTTTCCCACGGGGGGCTCCCGCTTCCCCGAGGGGGCGACGGCCACGGTCGTCGCCGTCGCGTCCGCCACGGCGGCCTCGGGCGCCGGTGCGGTTGCCCTGGGGGTGGCCATGGGCCTCGTGTGGGGACAGCTGGGAGGCATCACCATCACGGCCCTCCGCCGGGCGAACAGCCGGTTCGTTACCGAAACGGACGACGGCAAGCCCGGCCACGTGAACGCGGCCCACACCGCGGCCATGGGCCTGGACTTCCTGCGCGGCGCCCTGGTGACGCTGGTGGGCGCCGTCGTGGGCCGCTTCGCCGTCGGCCTCCTGGCCGCTGCGTGGCCGCTCGACGTGGGCGACTCGTCGGGTCTCCTCCTGGTGGGAGGAGCGGTGTCCGCCGGGATCCTCCTTCGCAGTCTGGGGGGCTTCAGGAGGCGCAAGCTCCTACTGGCCCTGGGCATGGCGCTGGGCCTCGTGGGAGCGCGTTTCCTGTGATGGCGGCCCTTACCCGCCGGGCGCTGGCCGCAGCGTTCGCCCGCTCCTTCCTCATCCAGGGCTCCTGGAACTATCGGACCATGCTCGGCTCGGGCTTCGCCTTCGCCATGCTTCCCGGGCTGCGGCGGATCTTCCAGGGGGATCCTCAGGCCCTCGAGGCCTCGGTGCGACGTCATCTGGAGCACTTCAACGCCCACCCCTACCTTTCCAACGTGGCCCTCGGCGCCGCCCTCCGCCTGGAGGCGGACGGAGCCGACGCCGAGGCGGTGCGCCGCTTCAAGACGGCGCTGCGGGGCCCCCTGGGCGGCCTCGGCGATTCCCTCGTCTGGGCGGCGTGGCTCCCGGCCGTGTCCATGGCCGCGCTCGCCCTTTTCTGGCTGGGCCTGCCGGGGTGGGTCGCCGTGGTGGCGTTCGTGGTGATCTACAACGTGGGCCATCTGTCGCTGCGCGCCTGGGGCTTCAAGGCAGGGCTCACCGAGGGGCTGGCCGTGGCCAACTCCCTCTCCCGGGTGGCCCTGGCGGGCTGGGCCGAGCGTGTGCGGGCGCTGGCCGCCCTCCTCCTCGGGGTCCTGGCGGGCGCCATCCTGGGCGGGCCCGGCGGGCTGGGGAGCGCCGGGCCGGTATGGAGTGGTCTTGCCGTGGCCGCCTTCGTCGTGGGAAGCCTGGTGGGCCACCGCCTCTGGCGGCCGGCCGCCGCGGCGGTGGTAGCGGCGGTGGCCCTGGTGGCCACCTGGGGGTGGCTGGCATGAGCGTGGACGGACGCCTCGAGCGCGAGGTCCAGATCGTGAACCGTGCGGGGATGCACGCGCGCCCCGCCGCAGAATTCGTGAAGACGGCCGGCCGCTTCACCGCCGACATCATGGTGGAGAAGGACGGGCTGGAGGTGAACGGGAAGAGCATCATGGGTGTCCTCATGCTGGCCGCGGAGCACGGGAGCACGCTCAGGCTGTCGGCCCGGGGCTCGGACGCCGAGGACGCCATCGAGGCCCTTGCCAGCCTGATCCAAAGCGGATTCGAGGAGGCCTGATGTCCATCATCCTCGACGGGTTCCCAGCGGCCGAAGGGATCGCCTCCGGCAAGGTCTTCGTGCTCCACTGGGGCATCCCATCGGTGCCCCACGAGACGGTGCCGGACGACGCAATAGAGGCGGAGGTCCAGCGCTTCCACGACGCCCGGCTGTGGGCCAAGGAGAGGATCCGGGAAGTCCAGGCCGCCACCGAGAAACGCCTGGGACCGGTGGAGGCCCGCATCTTCGAGCCTCAGCTCCTCATGCTCGAGGACCCTGCGGTGGTGGACGGCACCGTGCGCTACATCGAGGAGAACGGCCTCACGGCCCAGCGCGCCTTCGAGTGGCGCATGCTGGAGCTCTACGCCATGTGGCAGCGCACCTCCCAGCCCATGGTGCTGGACCGGCTCAACGACCTGGAGGACCTGATGATCCGGGTCCTCCACAGGCTGCTGGGACATCACGACCCCTCGGACCTCGCCAGGGAAAAGGAGGGGGTGATCGTGGTGGCCCGAAACCTCACGCCCAGCCTCACCGTGCACCTCGACCCCGAGAACGTGCTGGGACTGGCCACCGATCTGGGGACCCGCACGGCCCACTGGGCCATCCTGGCGCGGTCGCTGGAGATCCCCGCCGTGGTGGGCCTGGGGCGCGTGTCCCAGGTCGCCCGGGAGGGACAGGAGGCCATCATGGACGGGCGCATCGGCCGCATCGTCCTGGACCCCGACGAACGGGACCGGCAGGCCTTCGAGGAGCGCCAGCAGCGGCTCAAGGCGTGGGAGAGGGAGATCAGCGTCATCGCCGAGGAGGAGGCGGTTACCCAGGACGGCCAGCCCGTCGCGCTGCGTGCCAACATCGACCTCCCCGGGGACGCAGATCAGGCCCTCGCGCACGGCGCGGAGGGGATCGGCCTGTTCCGTACAGAGTTCCTGGTCGTGGGCCGCAACACCATGCCCGGCGAAGAGGAGCAGTACGAGGCCTACCGGCATGTGGCCGAGGCCTTCCCCGACTCGGCCGTCTTCATCCGCACCTTCGACCTGGGGGGCGACAAGTTCCCCATGTTCCTGCACATGCCCCAGGAAGAGAATCCCCAGTTGGGTTGGCGGGCGGTGCGCGTTTGCCTCGACGAGCCCGAGCTGTTCCGGACCCAGCTCCGCGCCGTCCTCCGGGCCACCGCCCACGGTGACGTGCGGATCATGATCCCCCTGGTGAACGACGTGGAGGAGGTCCGCCAGGTGCGGGCCATGCTCGAGGAGGAGGAGGAAGTCCTCAGGAAGCAGGGGCAGGCCTTCAACTCGGGGTACAAGCTGGGCATCATGGTGGAGACTCCCGCCGCCGCGCTGGACGCCGCCGAGTTGGCGCGCCATTGCGACTTCTTCTCCATCGGCACCAACGACCTGGTCCAGTACACCCTGGCCGTGGACCGCACCAACTCCCGTCTGGCCAAGCTCTACAACCCCTTCCACCCGGCGGTTGTACGCCAGCTCCACCAGGTGGCCCGGGTCGCCCGGGCTGCGGGCATCGAGGTGAGCGTGTGCGGCGAGATGGCCGCCAATCCCCTGGGCGCGTTCCTCCTCCTGGGCCTGGACATCACCGCCATGTCCATGGCGTGGCCCTCGGTTCCGGAGATCAAGCGGGTGGTGCGGGACGTGCGCATCGAGGACGCGCGCCGCGCGGCCAGGAAGGCGCTCGCTGCGCCCACTACCGCCGAAGTGACCCGCTGCCTGGTGGAGGGCATCGGCGACTCGGTGGACCTCAAGGTCTTCTCGGGCCGTTGGAGCTTGTCGGTCCCTTTCTGATTGCATAGCGTTGGGCGCTCTTCGCGCCAGGCCCACTCCTTCACCCGTCCGTCCATTCCACCGGAGCCGGATCCTTGAGTCGCACGCTGTTCACCTCCGAGTCCGTGACCGAAGGTCACCCCGACAAGATCGCCGACCAGATCTCCGACTCCGTGCTGGATCACCTGCTGGCCGAGGACCCGCACTCGCGGGTCGCGTGCGAGACGCTGGTCACCACCGGGGTGGCCATGGTGGCCGGCGAGGTCACCACCGAGGCGTACGTCCACGTGCCCGACGTGGTACGGGGCACCCTCCACCGCATCGGCTACACCAACTCGAGGCACGGCATCGACGCGGCCACATGCGCCGTGCTCACAAGCCTCGATCGCCAGTCCGCGGACATCGCCATGGGTGTGGACACGGGCGGCGCCGGCGACCAGGGCATGATGTTCGGATATGCCAGCGACGAGACCGAAGAGCTCATGCCGGCGCCGATCCTGTACGCCCATCGCCTGACGCGCCGCCTGGCGGAGGTGCGCAAGAGCGGCGAGATGCCGTGGCTCCGCCCCGACGGCAAGGCGCAGGTGACCGTGGAGTACGAGGGCGACCGACCCGTGAAGATCCACACGGTGGTGGTGAGCACCC
>JASFRY010000232.1:0-6919 GCA_050114675.1 Gemmatimonadota bacterium
CTACCAGGTGGCCCAGTGGTATCCCCGCGTTGCGGTCTTCGACGACCTGCGCGACGGCGGGTGGGACACGGACCCCTACCTGGGGCCGTCGGAGTTCTACAACAACTTCGGACGCTTCGACGTGACCATCGACGTGCCCGCGGGCTGGTTGGTGGGCGCCACCGGCGTGCTCCAGAACCCCGACGAGGTGCTCACGCCGGAAGCCGTGGCGCGGCTCGCCCACGCCACCGACGCCGACACCACCCTCTCCATCGTGCCCGCGGGAGCGAACGGCCCCGGCGTGTCCACGGCAAGCGGGGATCGCCTCCAGTGGCATTTCGTGGCCGACACGGTGGGCGACTTCGCCTGGGCGACCTCCGACCAGTTCGTGTACGACGCGTCCCGGGCGACGATTCCCGGGAAGGGCACCGTGCCCATCCACATCCTCTACCTCCCGGGTGACGCCCAGCGCTACGCGGACGCCGGCCCCACGGTCCGCCACGCGCTCGAGTTCTACTCCAAGCTGTGGATGCCCTACGCCTTCCCCCAGCTCACCATCGTGGACGGGCCGGAGGGCGGAATGGAGTACCCCATGTTCATCATGTCCAGCGTGGGTGCCGCCGACCACGAGACGGGACACGAGTGGTGGCCCATGATGGTGGGGGTCAACGAGACGTGGTATGGCTTCATGGACGAGGGGTTCAACCAGTACATGAACATCCTCTCCAGCGACGACCGGCGGGGGGTGCCGGTGGACCTGGACGGGCTGGGACAGCGCTACGGCCTGACCAGCGGCGACGAGCGGGAGGCCCCCCTCATGTGGGACGCCAACTACGGCGGACCCATGTACTCCTTCCAGGCCTACGGCAAGGCGCCCCTCATGCTCTCGGCGCTGGGCGGCATCGTGGGCGACACGGCGGTGTGGCGGGCCATGAGCGGGTACGCCAAGGCGTGGCGCTTCAAGCACCCCTCGCCGTGGGACTTCGCCTTCTACATGAACAATGCCCTGGGCCGGGACCTCTCGTGGTTCTGGTACTCCTGGCTCTTCACCACCGACGCGGTGGACGGAGGGATCCAGAATGTAACTACCGAAAGCGGAAAAACGGTGGTTACAGTCCGGCAGGACGGGGAGATGCCGTCGCCGGTGGTGCTGAAGGTGGAGCTCGCGCCGGGCGACGCACCCATCGTGCCCATGGCCAACAGCACCGTGGAGGGGAACACGGCCACCGTGACGTGGCCCGCCGACGTGTGGTTCGCCGGGAGCCGGACCTTCCGCGCCGAGCTGGACTTCGGGGGGCGCAAGATCGAGAAGGTGATCCTGGACCCGCGATGCCGCTTCCCGGATCGGGACATCACCGACAACGTGTGGCCCCGGGACCCGACGCTCGGCCAGAACCGGTCGGCCAGCCCGTACGGGCCGGCTCGGTGCTACGGAAGCGAGTAGCGCGCGTGTGAGGCAGTGGGCTCCGGCGCCGCGGGCGGGGCGCCGGAGCCCCGCCCGCGGGTCCATCAGAGCTTGAATTGGGGGTATCCATGTGACGGGACGACCGCCGATTCTCGGCCACGTGCGCTGCCGGACGCGTAGTCGATGGAGATTCCTCACATCGTTCGAACGCGATCTCGTCATCCCGCCGGTCTCTCAATCCCACGCCCCTTCGGCCGGATTCACCCCGGTCCTTCGCGAAGCGCCTTCCCGGGCCGCGCGGCCGGCCCCCGCTTCGCCGCTCGGAGTGCGGCGCGCCGACATGATGATCGCAGCCATCGATGGCCGGACCACGGGAGATGGCTGCGAACACCAGGATAGTCGTGGTGTTTGCCGCCCTGAACCTCGGCGCTTGCGTTCGTGGCTGCGAAGGCCAGGATAGTCATGGGCTTTGCAGCCATCGCCGTCGCCCCCGCCGTCCCGGGCTGCGAAGCCCTCCCCCGCGACGCCGCGAGCCCGGGCTGCTCGGGACAACGGTTGGAACACCACCGGAGGAGGAACTCGGTCCGGTGACGTGGAGACCCCCGAGCTCGAATCAGAGCCTGAATACGCGCTTGGGGTTCTCGTACATGACGGCCCGGAGCGTGTCCTCGCGGAGCTGCATCTCCTCGAAGCCCTTCCAGTAGCGGTCCCAGCTCAGCCCGTTGGAGCCGAAGAGCACCTTCTGGGCCCCCACGCGCGAGTTCATGAATCCCACCAGGGAGGGGGTGAAGTACTTGGGCAGCCAGGCGCTCACCGAGAGGTACACGTTGGGCCACTTGATGGTGACGGCGATGAGCTCGTCCACCCACGGATACCCGGTGTGGGTGCCCACCAGGGTGAGGTTGGGGAAGTCGCACGCGATGCGGTCGATCTGGATCGGCCGCCCGTGCTCCGACGGCATGGCCTCCAGCACGTGGCCCACCTGCATGGACACGGGGACGCCCATCCCCTCACAGGCGGCGTACAGGGGGTACATCTTCCGGTGATCCAGGGGGATGTCGTAGCCGTATATGTGGATGTAGACGCCCTTGTAGCCCCGCTTTGTGACGTCCTCCTCGAGCTTGTCCAGGCTCCCCCGGATGTCGAACGGGTCGTAGTCGGCCAGTCCGTGGATCCGCCCCGGGTAGCGCGTGGTGAGCTCGGCGATGGTGTCGGTCATGTCCAGCGCGAACCGGGTCTGGCGCGGGTAGGACCAGGCCAGCAGGTCGGTGGCCAGCACCGACTCCACGTTGGCCGCGTCCATGGCGGCGACGAGGGCGTCGCCGTCCTCGTATCCGTCGCCCCACGCCAGCTCCACCTTGCACTTGAGCTCACCGGGGGCGTTGGTGGCCTGAACCCAGCTCTCCTTCCACTCGCGCAGGAGGAGGGGGAAGAGGGTATCGACTGCCTTCAGGTCTTCCATGGACCGGCTCCCTGTCTATCGTCGCATGCAGGCGTCCCCGGGGGACGGGTGGGTGCGCTGCCGCCCCGTCGCCTTCCGACGCGGCTGTCCCAACTTAGGCGCCGCCCAGGGCGCCGGGCCGTAGGGAATTTCCCGTTTCTGGGGAGGGAGAAATTCGACCCCCGGCCTACTGGGCCGACAGGCGCCTTTGCACCCGGGCCAGGATCTCTCCCTCGAGGCGATGGTAGGACGAGCACGCGAACCGGTTGTTGCTGCTCCCGTCCATGTTCCGGGCCACGGCCTCCAGGACCGTGGTGAGCCGCACCTTCCCCGGACCCGCCGGCGTGACGGCGCTCCGGATGCTCATCTCGATGCGGGAGCCGTCGGCGTGGAGTCCCGTCGCCCCCTGTCCGCAGTTCAGGAAGTGGGACATGGGCCTGTCCAGGAATCGGCCCCGGGTGACGAAGCGGGGATTGCCCAGGACGTGGGCGCCCGGGTCCTGCTCGGTGATGGGGATCCCGATTTCCCCGTAGACGTCGTGGAGCACGCTCCACGTGCGGGTGATGCTGCCGGGGAACACCTCGTCCAGGGCCTGGACGTCGCCGCTCATGTGCACCTCGGCACCCGTGCCCGTGTGGGTCACCGTGGTCGGCGCATCGGCGGGGCGCTGGAGCGGAGGGGCGCCCCCGCACGACAGGAGGAAGAGGGCGAGGGGAGCGAGCAGGGGCAGGGAGGAAGTCGGGCGGAGCGCCTTCATGGGTCCTCCGGAAGAGGAAGGGCGACCGGCGAGGGTCGCGTCGCGATGACGCCAGGAGGAGGGTCGCTCTTCCTGTACCCGCCCCCGGGCACCCGGGGTTCCCGGCCGGGTGGGCACATTTGCCGGGCCTGGCGGTAGGACCCGTGCTTCCCGCACCCAGCCCAGACCGAATGAACGGGAGACCTCCGCTCCGGTGACCGGACGACGTTGGCGCCAGGCCGTGCTTCTCCTCGCCCTGGGGCTTGCTGCGTCCTCCTGCGGTGGTCCCTCGCCGGAGGAGACGGCGCGGGCCCGGACGGTGTTCGAGTCGTGCGCGGCGTGCCACGGCGCCGAGGGCCAGGGCAAGCGGGAGGTGGGCGCGCCCAACATCGCCGGGCTGCCCTCGTGGTACATCCGGAACCAGCTCCGCAAGTTCCAGATCGGCCATCGGGCGTACGTGCCGGAGGACACCCTGGGCCAGCGCATGGCCGCGGCCACCGCCCTCCTCACCCAGCCCGGCGACATGTCGGTCGTGGCCGACTACATCGAGCGCCTCCCGGTGACCACGCCTTCCGTGACCGTGCACGGAGACCCCCAGGCCGGGCGCGTGGCCTACCAGGCCTGCATCTCCTGCCACGAGCGGGACGGCTCGGGACGGCGTGACAAGAACGCGCCCCCGCTCCCGGGGCTCGCCGACTGGTACTTCGTGTCGGCCCTCCGGGACTTCCGCAGGGGGTGGCGTGGCACCAACGCCAACGACCAGTCGGGGACCACCATGCGTCCGGTGACCATCCCCCTCTCCGACGCCGACATGGATAACCTGGCGGCGTACGTCGCCACGCTGCGGTAGACGGGCTGCAGCTCCGGTAGGAGATCGCCCGCGGCCGGGGGATCGCAGGCGGGGGCGCGTGTGCTGGCCCGTCCGGAGGCCCGCCCGTACAATGGGCCTCTCGACCATTCCGGAACGTTCATAAGGCCGTACCCATGGCACACCGCCGCCTTCTCCGTCACCTCGCGGCCGCGTCCGCGTCCATCGTCTCTCTCTGTCTCGCCGTCCGGCCTTCGGCCGCCCAGCAGACCAACCCCTTCGCCGAGCTGTCCTTCCGCTCCATCGGCCCCGCCGTGACCGGCGGGCGGATCCACGACGTCCAGGCGCTGCCCGACGATCCCGGCACCATCTGGGTGGCCAGCGCCACCGGGGGGCTGTGGAAGTCCACCAACCGCGGCACCACCTGGGACCCGGTCTTCGACGGCCAGCCCACGGGCACGTTCGGGGTGGTGGCGGTGGCCCCCTCGAACCACGACGTGGTGTGGGCCGGCACCGGCGAGCAGAACAACCGCCAGAGCAGCTCGTGGGGCAACGGGGTGTACCGGAGCACCGACGGCGGGGAGACGTGGACCCACGTGGGGCTGGAGGACACCCGGGCCATCGGCCGCATCCTGGTAGACCCGGCCGACCCCGACGTCGCCCTGGTGGGCGCGCTGGGCAACCTGTGGGCGCCCTCGGAGGAGCGGGGCGTGTTCCGCACCACCGACGGAGGGCGCACCTGGACCAAGGTCCTGTACGTGGACGACGTCACCGGCGTCGTGGACATGGCCCGGGACGGGGGGGATCCGGGCACGATCTACGCAGCCGCCTACCAGCGCCTGCGCCAGCCTTGGGGCTTCAACGGCGGCGGTCCCGGGAGCGGCATCTACCGGAGCACCGACGGCGGGCAGACCTGGGAGCGCCTGACCCGGGGGCTCCCCGACGGGCCCATGGGGCGCATCGGCGTGGCCACCTCGGCCCACACGGGGGGACTCGTCTACGCCGTGGTGGAGCACGCCACCGCCCAGGGCATCTACCGGAGCACCGACGGCGGGGACCGCTGGGAGCGCATGAGCGACATGAACTCCCGGCCCGCGTACTACAGCGGCCTGTACGTCGACCCCACCGACGACGCCCGGCTCTACCTGTGCACGCGCTGGTTCTACCAGAGCGAGGACGCGGGCCGCACCTGGCGCACCATGCCCACCGAGCCGACCTACGACGTGGGGCTCAAGGGTGACTACCACGCCATGTGGATCGACCCCAACGACTCCCGCCACTTCTACCTGGCGGGCGACGGCGGCCTCTACCAGACGTGGGACCGGGGCGCGACGTACGTACCCTACGAGAACATCCCCATCGGTCAGTTCTACGGGCTGGGGCTGGACGACCGCGCGCCGTACTGGATCTACGGCGGCATGCAGGACAACCACTCGTGGGAGGTGCCCAGCGCCACCCGGCACTACCTGGGCATCGTGGGGGACGACTGGCGGGAGATCGGCTTCAACGACGGCCTGGAGCACGACGTGGACGTGGACGGTCCCCGCTACGTGTACAGCAACGCCGTTGAGGGCGACCTGACCCTGGTGGACGCCTATACGGGGGACCGCCGGGAGATCCCGCCGGTGGCCGAGCCCGGCCAGCCCGAGCTGCGCTGGGAGTGGATGACCCCCGGGGCGGCGTCGCGCACCATGGCCGGGACCTACTACTACGGCGCCCAGCGCCTCATGATCACCCGGAACCACGGCACGACCTGGACCGGCACCGAGGACCTGACCCGGAACATCGACCGGGACACGCTGAGCATCATGGGCGTGAAGGGCTCGGAGCCCATGCTCTCCAAGAACGACGGACAGTCGGACTTCAGCGCCCTGTCCGCCGTGGCCGAGTCGCCCCTGGACGCCCGGATCCTCTGGGTGGGGAGCGACGACGGCAACCTGCAGGTGAGCCGAGACGGCGGCGCGACGTGGACCGAGGTGGTGGCCAACCTGCCCGGAGCCCCCGACGGGGCCTACATCAGCCGCATCGGCGCGTCACGGGAAGCCCCCGGCGTGGCCTACGTGGCGGTGGACGATCACCGGAGGGGCGACTTCCGGCCGTACGCCTACCGTACCGAGGACTTCGGCGCCACCTGGACGTCCATCGCCGGAGGCCTGCCGGCGGACGGCTCGGTGCGCTTCATCGGCGAGCATCCGAACCGGCCGGGCGCCCTCTTCCTGGGCACCGAGCACGCGCTGTACGCCTCGCCCGACCGGGGCGGCACCTGGTATCCCCTGGGCACCGACCTCCCGGCCACGCCGTACATGGAGGTGGAGGTCCAGCCCCGCACCCACGACGCCGTGGTGGCGACCCACGGACGCGGCATCTACATCCTGGACGACGCCTCGTCCCTGGCCGAGTGGACGCCCGAGGTGGGCCGGCAACCGGCGCACCTGTTCAGCATCCGGCCGTCCCACATCTGGCAGTACTGGGAGGACAAGTCGTACCGCGGCCAGGACTTCTGGGCGGGGGAGAACCCGAAGGAAGGCGCCGTCCTGGACTACGTCCTGG
>JASFRY010000233.1:0-6898 GCA_050114675.1 Gemmatimonadota bacterium
TGCACGGCTGTACCCGAAGAGCCGCATGAGGGCGTCGTTCGCCTCCACGATCGTCCCGTTGGTCCGGCTCACGTACATGGGATCCCGGGAACGCTCGAAGAGCACCCGGTATCGATCCTCGGTCTCCCGCAGGGCCTGCTCCGCCCGGCGCCATTCGGTGAGGTGCCGATCCAGGCGTACCCCCAGGTCGCGGAGCAGGCCGATCACGCTTCCCACGACGACGACAAGAGCCGAGCCCTCGCCCCCGCCGGTGTCGAGAATGAGCTGGAAGCCCGGCTGCCCTACCAGCGTGAGCAGCAGCGCGTTCACCGGAACGCTCAGGACGCCCGCCAGGAGACCGCCCCACGCCCCGAACAGCCATCCCAGGATCACGACGGGAAAGATGGCCAGGGCCAGAATCCCGGTGTCGGCCTCCCGGTAGAGCGGCACGAAGGCGCCCAGGTAGACCCCCACGACCAGAACCGCCAGACCGACGCGTCGCCACCACGGCTCGATGACGAGGCTGGCCCGGAACGCGTTTCGCCGCTCGGGACGCCTCATCGCTCATCCCCCGCTGGGGATCCCTCGGCCATCTTGAACACGCGACCGAAGATCTCCAGGTACCGCCGGAAGTCGGTGGGCTTCTGGAAGTACCCGCGCGCGCCCAGGTTGAAGGCGTGCTCCGCATCCATGGGATTCTCGGACGCGGTGAACACCACCACGGGAATCTCCGCGAGCGCGGGGGTGTCCCGCATCCACTCCAGGATGCGAAATCCCGACGGGCCCGGGAGCCCCAGGTCCAGGATCACCACGCCCTCGTCCAGCAGCTCGGGCCGGCCCGCCACGCCGCGCATCCAGTCCACCGCTTCCCTCGCCGAACCCACCTCGTGGATGCGCACCTCCCCGTCCAGCCGCCGCAGCGCCTCGTTGACGAGAACGCGGTGATCGGCTTCGTCCTCCACGAGGAGGACCCACCCTAGGGGAGCCATCGCTCCACGATCTCCTCCACGGTACGCCCCAGGTCGTCCATGTTCGCGGGCTTGGTGAAGAAGGCCCGAGCCCCTCCTTGGCGGGCTCGACGCTGGTCCGTGGGATTCACCGACGAAGTGAGGACCACCACCGGGAGCTCGCCCAGGCCGTCCTGCTCACGGATCCATGACAACACGCCGAAGCCGTCGAGGAGGGGCATGCCGAGGTCCAGGATCACGAGAGAGGGAAAGGGGTGGTGCGACCGGTCCGTGAACGGAGGGTCGCCGGCCAGGTACGCGACCGCCTCCCTGCCGTTGCTTGCGATCCGGACGTCCAGATCGCGGGCGATGCGCCGGGCGGCCAGGCGCATCAGCAGGGCATGATCGGCATTGTCCTCCACGACGAGGACGGTCCTGGGCTGTTTCGGCAAAGACCCTCCCCCGAGCGGATTCCCCCGCAAGCGGGTCGGCCTGGGGGGGATTTCAAAGATGAGACCAAGTCACGCCCGGCGCCAATGATGCGCGGAAGGAGTGGACCCACCCACGATCCGACGCGGGTCACCCGGGCGGAGCGTCTGGAGGTCGCGCTCAGGAGGCGGCGACGTCCTCCCCCGCTTCCCGATGACGGTCGAGGAAGTCCCGGGTCTCGTCGGATACGAGAAGGTCATCGGAGATGGCGGCGATCTCCTCGGCCTCGCGCCACGCCCGCTCCAGGCGCCAGAGCTCGCCCCCCAGGGCACGCCGCTCCTGCTCCTCGTGGAGCGCCATCTCCACCGCCAGCCGCGTGGGGGCGGGCAGCGACGCCAGCACGCCGACGCCGGGGCGGAAGGTGTTGACGGTCTGCCCCCCGGCCGCCGCCCGGAGCACCGCGTCGGGCTCCCCGTGCTCGTCCAGCAGCCGCACGGCGTCCTGGACCGCCGTCTTCGTCGCACCCCGACGATTGATGCGGCTCGTCAGGATGCCCGCGATGTGGTGCGCCTCGTCCCCGGTGTATAGGTGCTCCTTCCTCCCCTTCTTGATCATGAGCTCCCAGCCGCCGTCGACCGCCAGGATGCGCGTCTTCTTCAGGTCAGGGTTCTTGAGCTTCAGGATCGACGCGCCGTCGGGGGTTCGTACCTTGGCCAGGGTGCGGCCGTTGACGAAGGCGTTGACGAAGTTGCCGGACTGGCCGAGGAGCGCGCCGCTGAGGACACCCGTGGCGAGTCCGCCGATGATCACCCCGCCGACCACGATGCCGCCGCCCACGCCGTAGAGGATGGCCCGCTTCCGCCTGCGGCCGAACTGGTCCCCGTAGCGCCAGGCCGCGAACTCGGGGCGGAGGGGCTCCCCGATGCGCACCAGCTCCAGCCCCTCCGGGTGCTTGGCCAGGCCGATGTTCTCCGACGATACCCGCACCCGCGTCCCACGGAAGATGCGCTCGCAGGTCTCCACCGCCTCCCAGCGCTCCTCCAGGGGAGTCAGGTTCCACCGCTCGCACTTGGGGCACACCACCCAGAGGCGGCCGCGGGCCGCATCGAAGGCGAGCCGCCGCCCGACGGGGAAGGTCTCCACCACCTCGTTGCTGCCCATCGGCTTGTTGCAGAACATGCACGTGGTGTACATCCCATGGCTCCAGCGCGTGTGTCGTGCGACCTTCCCTGCTCCATACGCCCGGGGCCCGCGGCGTATTCAAGACGCCCCCTTGACCCGGCCCCTCTCGCACCGCCCCTTAGCCCCAGCCAACGCCCACCCCTGACGAGTAGCGCCCGATGCCAGCCGAGTCTTCTGCGACGCTCCTCGCCGACCCCATGGCCGTATTCGCCTTCCTGGCCATGCTGGTGGCGACCATCTTCTGGGTTTCCGGCCTCCCGCGCCTGAAGAAGACCTTCGAGGTCATCCCTCCGGTCATCTACGTGTACTTCCTCCCCATGATCGCCACGACCCTGGGGATCACGCCATCGTCGTCGGCGGCGTACGACTGGATGACCACGTATCTGCTCCCCTTCGCGCTCCTGCTCCTCATGATCTCCATCGATCTGAAGAGCATCGTGCGCCTGGGTCCCACGGCCCTCTTCATGGTGGTGGCGGGCACGGTGGGCATCATCATCGGCGGACCCATCTCCCTGGCGATCTTCAAGGGATTCCTGCCCGCCGACGCCTGGAAGGGCTTCGCGGCGCTGTCCGGGAGCTGGATCGGCGGCACGGCCAACATGGTGGCGGTGGCCGAGAGCGTGGGCACGCCGGACTCTGCCTTCGGGCCCATCATCGTGGTGGACACGGTGGTGGGGTACGGCTGGATGGGCGTCCTCCTCCTCTTCTCGGGCTACCAGGCCTTCTTCGACCGGAAGACCCACGCGCGCACGGGGGCCATCGAGGAGACCAACCGGCGCCTGGCCGAGATGAACCAGGACCGCCATCCCACCGCGCTTCGGGACGTGGCGGTGATGATCGGCATGGGCATGGCCGGCGCCGTGGCCTCTGTGGTCCTGGGGGCCAGGCTGCCCACCCTGGGCGACCCCACCATCATCAGCAAGACGACGTGGGCCGTCCTCGTCGTGGTCACCGGAGGACTCGCCCTCTCCTTCACCAGGCTGAGGGAGTTCGAGAAGGTGGGGGCATCGGGGCTGGGCTACACGGCGCTCTACCTCCTGCTGGCGGGCATCGGCGCCCAGGCGGATCTGAAAGCGGTGCTACAGGCGCCCGTATTCCTCGCCGCCGGCGCGGTCTGGATCGCCATCCACGTGGGGGTGCTGCTCCTGGCAGCGCGCATCGTTCGCGCCCCGCTCTTCTTCGTGGCCACGGGCAGCATGGCCAACATCGGGGGCGCGGCGTCGGCGCCCGTGGTGGCCGGCGTCTACCACCCCGCCATGGCGCCCGTGGGGCTGCTCATGGCGGTGGCGGGCTACATTCTCGGAATCTACGGAGCCCTGGTGTGTGCCTGGCTCCTCGGCATCGTTGGAGGAGGATGACATGAATCGGTGGATCTCTCGTGGCGCGGTGTCGCTCATCGCGACCCTGCTCCTCTCCGGAACGGCGGCGGCCCAGAACGGCCCCGAGGTGGCACGCGCGTACAGGCAGGCCCACGAGGCGGCCATCGTCCGGAACTTCGCCGAGCTCCTCTCCTTTCCCAACAACGCCAGCGACACCGAGGACATCCGGAAGACGGCCGGCTATATCCGCGACCAGCTCACCACCCTGGGCGTGGACGCCCGTCTGCTGGAGCTGGAGCCGGACATCCCCCCCATCGTCTACGGAGTCGTACGGGTGCCCGGCGCCACCAGGACCCTGGGGCTGTACGTCCACTACGACGGTCAGCCGGTGGACTCGACGCGCTGGGCCCATCCACCCTTCGACGCAACGCTCTACACCGGAGCCATGGAGGCCGGGGGGAAGCCCCGTCCCAT
Source organism: Gemmatimonadota bacterium (assembly GCA_050114675.1). Lineage (GTDB taxonomy): Bacteria > Gemmatimonadota > Gemmatimonadetes > Longimicrobiales > Gaopeijiaceae > SZUA-318. Next base: position 4,331 of record JASFRY010000233.1, read on the forward strand.
GCCCCGGGACGGCGAGGCGGTGGACCCCGAATGGCGCATCTACGCCCGCTCCGCCGGAGACGACAAGGCGCCCATCGGTGCGCTCCTCCCGGTCCTGGCGGCCTTCCGGGACTCGGGCGTGACGCCCACGTCGAACCTGGTCTTCTTCTTCGAGGGCGAGGAGGAGGCGGGCTCCACGCACCTGGAAGACTACCTGAACAAGTACCGCGATCTCATCGATCCCATCGACGTCTGGCTCTTCTTCGATGGCCCGGCCCACCAGAGCGGGCGACCCCAGCTGACCTTCGGGGTCCGGGGCGTCACGGGCATGGAAGTCACCGTGTACGGGCCGGACCGCCCTCTGCACTCGGGCCACTACGGCAACTGGGCCCCCGTTCCAGGCCAGATGCTGGCCCAGCTCCTGGCCAGCATGAAGCGCGACGACGGGCAGGTCCTCGTCGATGGCTTCTACGACACGGTGGAGCCCCTGGGACCCGAGGAGAAGGCCGCGCTGGACGCCATGCCCGACTACGACGCCGAGCTCAAGAAGGAGCTGGGGCTGCTCTGGACCGAAGGCGAGCCCCAGACCCTCTCCCAGCGCCTCCTGCTCCCGTCCCTGACCATTCGCGGGCTGTCCAGCGGCAACACCGGCGCCCTGGCCCGCAACGTCATCCCGGCCACGGCCACGGCCACGCTGGGCATCCGGCTGGTGAAGGGGAACGACCCGGGCCACATGCAGGATCTGGTGGAGGCGCACATCCGGAAGCAGGGCTACCACATCGTGCGCGAGGATCCGGACATGGAAACGCGGCTCACCTATCCCCGCATCGCCAAGGTGGTACGGTTCGGCGGGTACCCCGCGGCGCGCACGTCCATGGCCAACCCCTTCGTCCAGGACGTCATCGCCGCCGCCGGCGCCGCGGCGGACCGACAGTTCGGTGAGAACAGCCTGGTGCTGGCACCGGCACTGGGGGGCTCCCTCCCCCTCTACCTCTTCTCCGACACCTTGAAGAAGCCCTTCGTGAACGTCCCGGTGGCCAACCACGACGACAACCAGCACGCCGCGAACGAGAACCTGCGCATCGCCAACCTCTGGTATGCCATCGAGCTGTACGCCCAGCTCCTCACCATGCCGCCCCACGTGATGCCGTAGCGCGGAGCCGGCGGGCCCCCTCGAGGGCTCGCCGGCGCATCTGCCGCCGGCCGCACCATGAACGACGCCCCGGGCCCCGCCGATCTGCCCGCCCTCCCCGTTCGCGACGCCCTGCCGGCGCTGCGCTCCGCGCTGGAGGAGCGCGCCTCGGCGGTCCTGGTGGCACCGCCCGGAGCGGGCAAGACCACCCTGGCCCCCCTGGCGCTCCTGGACGAGGCCTGGCTCGGGGGACGGAAGATCGTCGTGCTCGAGCCCCGACGCCTGGCGACGCGGGCGGCGGCCCAGCGCATGGCGGAGCTGCTGGGCGAGCCCGACGCCGGGGGCACCGTGGGCTACCGGATGCGCCTGGACACGCAGGTGGGGCCCGGGACGCGGGTCGAGGTGGTCACCGAGGGCATCCTCACCCGCATGCTCCAGTCCGACCCGTCCCTCGACGACGTGGGCCTGGTCGTGTTCGACGAGTTCCACGAGCGGTCGCTCCAGGCGGACCTTGGGCTGGCCCTCTCCCTCCACGCCCGGAAGCTCTTCCGCCCCGACCTCCGTCTCCTGGTCATGTCGGCGACGCTGGACGCGGACCCGGTGGCCGCCCTCCTGGGCGAAGCGCCGGTGATCCGCTCCGAGGGGCGGACCTGGCCGGTGGAGACGCGCTGGCGCGAGACGGCGGTGACGGGGTGGATCGAGCCCGCGGTGGTCGACGCCGTCGTCCACGCGCTGGCCCAGGACGAAGGAGACATCCTGGCCTTTCTCCCCGGCGCCGCCGAGATCCGTCGGACCGAGGAGCGCCTGCGCGAGGCGGAGCTGCCCGGGGGCGTGGAGATCCACGCCCTCTTCGGGCTCCTCCCCCGGGCCGATCAGGACCGGGCCCTCCGGCCGGCTCCCCCCGGGCAACGGAAGGTGGTCCTGGCCTCGGCCATCGCCGAATCGTCCCTCACCATCGAAGGGACCCGGGTGGTGGTGGACGCCGGCCTCATGCGGGTGCCCCGCTTCGATCCGGGCACGGGGATGACCCGCCTGGAGACGCTCCGGGTCACGCGGGACGCGGCAGACCAGCGCCGGGGCCGGGCAGGGCGGACGGCACCCGGTGTCTGCTACCGCCTGTGGACCCGCCACGAGGAGCGGGGCCTGGTGCCCGAGCGGGCGCCCGAGATCCGCGAGGCCGACCTGGCGCCCGTGCTGCTCGATCTCGCCGCTTGGGGGGCGGAAGCGGGGGAGCTGCCGTGGCTGGACCCCCCGCCGGGGGCCGCGCTGGCCCAGGCCCGGGAGCTCCTGGAAGAGCTAGAGGCCCTGGACCCCGAAGGTGCGCTCACCGACCACGGACGGGACATGGCGGCGCTGGGCATCCACCCCCGGCTGGCGCACATGGTGCTGGTGGGGCGCGAGCACGGCGGAAAGATCCTGGCCTGCGCTGCCGCGGCGCTCCTCGAGGAGCGCGACGT
>JASFRY010000234.1:0-6867 GCA_050114675.1 Gemmatimonadota bacterium
CACTCCCTTCCTGGAGAAGCCCTTCTCGGTGGATGAGCTGCGCAGGGCCGTTGCGGATGCGATGCGGCCACCGCACGATCCGGCACGGAAGCGGCAGCCGAACGGATGAGGTGGCCGGAACCACCTCACGGATGGCACCAGGCCTCCCAATCCTCTACTCTTCTGGGGTGACCCCGTCCCGTCCGGGACGGTTCTGACTGCCTGGCGAGAGGCCATGGAAGAAAAGAACGCGGACCGTGTCACCGACGCGTACCGAGCCATCCGGAAGCTGATCCTGTTCCATCGGCTGTCACCCGGGACCCCCATCATCCAGGCGAGAATGGCCCAGGAGCTCCGGCATTCCCGGGCCACCCTCCGCGCTGCCCTCCAACGCCTGGCCCAGGAAGGCTACGTGTTCGAGCGGCAGCTGGGCACGTATTCCCGATTCGTGGTGGCGTCCCTCACCGTTGAGGACATGCAGGAGCTCTTCGCCATCGTAGGCGCCCTGGAAGGGGTGGCCGTGCGCCAGTGCACCCGCCTCTGCGAGAAGGAGCGAAACGAGCTCGCGACGCGCATGCAGCGTCTGAACGAGCACGCCCTGACCATGGTGGAATCCGGGGACTACGAGCCCGAGGAGTACAACCGGGCGGACACGGACTTCCACCAGGCGTTCATCGACAAGGCAACGGGCGCCCGGCTGCTGACCCAGCTCGACTCCATACGGCCCCAGGTCGAGCGGTATCGCGACTCCTACACGGCGCGGGTCGCGGGCAGGATCCGCGTGATGCACGCACCCGAGCACCAGGCCATCGCCGACGCGATCCGCAACGGGGACCCGGACCTCGCCCAGAAGGCAGTGGAGGTGCACTGGCGCTCCGGTGCCGGCCGGCTCGGCGAGTTCATCCAAAAGATGGGTGAGCAGCGGGGGTACGCGGGCGCCTGAGCTGCACCCCCGCAGGTGTCGCTTGCGTCGGGATCGCCGCCGCGGCCAGGCTCACCCTTCGATGAAATCGATCTGCACTTCCATCCCACAGCCGCTCCACGCCAGACGCACGTAGCCCGCTGGCCCTCCCGACACCACCCGGGCGTGGACCTCGCCCGCCGACGGAAAGGGGGACTCACAGCTCGGCGGGAAGCTGAGCGGAACGGTCGTCTCCAGGGAGAGCACCACCGTGGCGCCGTTCTGCACCCAGGTGAAGGGTCCGGTGACCACCAGGCCGCCGTCCGGCACCCGCTTGCCGTACCCGATCACCACGGAGGCACCCTGGCCGGGCGTGAATACGGCCTGCCAGGTCTCGGTGGCCGTCGCCGACGGCTTGTTGGTGACGGTGTACGCCACGTCGACGTTCTGGGTCAGGGTCATCTGCGACGGGGAGCCGGCCACGGTCCGGGTGCCGTTGAGCGTCCGGACTCGGGTCTCGGCCGGATCGTCGTCCTGGGCCTCGACACTCAGCGTGTACGCCATGCCATTGAGCGTCGATGCGAAGCCGAAGGAGACTCCAGGATCCGTGACATGGATGGACCCCGCCGTGGTTCCCCACCCGTTGTCGAAGGTGAAGTGGCATCCCGATGACGAAAACGTGAAGTCGGCTTCCTCCGGGACGCCGTCGCCGTCGAGGTCGTCTGTTGCGCTTATGCTGAGGCAACCCGGGCCACCGCTGGGCAGCATCATGGCGCCGCCGACGCCGGCCAGCTCTCCCCAGAGGACGCCCGCCAGCATATCGAACTCGATGTCCGGAACATCGGGAAGGTTGTCGGCGATGCCGGTGCTGTCATCCTTGGTGCCACAGCCCGGGAGCACGGCGATCCAGAGGATCAGAGGGAAGGAGAGGTACTGGGGGAGCGGACGAATCCGCATAGGACCTCCTCGCGGCCGCTCCGGCCGCCCATCCGAAGATGAAGATGAAGGGCAGGAGATCACCGGAAATATCGGCTCCCGGTGACCCGAGGGAAATGGTGCTCTTCGATGCTTGGTCGCACCGCTGCTCCACCGTATCATCTGTGCAGCGGCGTGTCCCCCGTCCACCTGCCTCCACGCTCCAACATGCCCATCCTCACCACCGCATGCCCCCGGAACTGCTACAGCACCTGCTCCTTCCGGGTGCATGTGGAAAACGGGATCCTGCGGAGCATCGAAGCGCATCCGGACAACCGGGCCACGCCCGAGGGGCCCTGCCTCAAGGGCTTGAGCTACGTGGAGCGTGTCCGGTCTCCGGACCGGATCCTCACACCCCTGCGCAGAGACGGGGCGGGTGGGTTCTCTCCCGTCTCGTGGGATGAGGCCCTCGGTGAGATCTCCCAACGGCTCCTGGAGATCCGGAACCGCTTCGGCCCCCAGGCGGTCCTCTTCTACCGGGCCAGCGGCACCAAGGGACTGCTCAACCGGGTGGGCGACGCCTTCTGGCGCCTCTACGGCGGCTACACCACCACCTACGGCGACCTGTGCTGGCCGGCGGGCCTCGAAGCCTCGCGCCTCACTCTCGGGGCCAACGCGCACAACGCGCCGTGGGACCTGGAGAACGCCCGGCTCATCGTCATGTGGGGCAAGAACCCCGCGGAGACCAACATCCACCAGGGCGTCTTCGTGGACCGGGCGCTGGCGAAAGGAGGCCGGCTGGTGGTCATCGATCCCCGGAGGACGGAGACCGCCGAGCGTGCCGGGCTCTTCATCCAGCCCCGTCCCGGCACCGACGGCGCCCTGGCCCTGGCCGTGGCCCACCTCCTCATCCGGGGCGCTCACGTGGACGAGGCGTTCGTGAGGGATCACGTGCTGGGGTTCGAGGATTTCGCCGCCGCGGTCGAGCGCTGTACGCCGGCGTGGGCGGCGGCGGTGGCCGAGGTGCCCGTGGCGCAGGTGGAGGCGCTGGCGGAGCTGTTCGCCTCGGTACGCCCGGCCACCATCAACGCCGGCTACGGGATGCAGCGCTACACCAACAGCGGTCAGGCCATGCGGGCCCTCATCGCCATCCTGGCCATCACGGGGAACGTGGGCCGACCGGGCGCCGGATGGATCTTCGCCGACCTCCAGAGCCACGTCTTCGACACGGTGCGGGACCCGGTGGCGTCGTTTCCGCCGGAGCGTCCCGACGGGGTGGCCCGGGTCTCGCTGTCCACCGCACGCCTGGGTGAGGAGATGCTGTCCACCCATGATCCGGAGCTCCGCTTCGCCTGGGTGGAGCGCGGCAACCCGGTGACCCAGAACCCGGATACGCACCGGGTCCTGGAGGCGTTCAGGCGGTTGGACTTCAGGGTCGTGGTGGAGCAGTTCCTCACCGACACCGCCAGGGAGGCGGACATCGTCCTGCCCGCGAAGACCATGTTCGAGCAGAGCGACATCATCAATGCCTACTGGCACCCCTATCTGCAGCTCAAGCAGAAGGTTCTGGAGCCCCCCGGTGAGGTGAAGCCCGAGTCCGAGATCTACTGGCTCCTCGCCGACAGGCTGGGGATCCCTCCCGGGTCACGGAGGGAGGCGGGAATGCCCGAGCCGGGAGATCAGGGCGTGGAGACCTTCCTACGTCGTCACCTGGAGAAGCTGGACGCCGGGATCACGCTGGAGCGCCTGCGCCGGGGACCGGTGGTGGCGCCGGGGCACAAAGAGATCGCCTTCGCGGACCATGTCTTCCCCACACCCAGCGGGCGGATCGAGCTGCGCTCTGAGGAGGCAGCGAGACGCTGGGGCGTGGACCCGCTCCCCTCCTACCAGGAGCCGGTGGAAAGCGCCCGTGCGGACAGGGGACGGGCAGCCCGCTACCCCCTCCACTTCATGACACCCAACACCAAGAACCGCATCCACTCCCAGTTCAACAACCTGGCGAGCATCCGAGCCTTCAGCCGGGAGCCCGAGCTGCAGATCCACCCCGGAGACGCCCGGACCCGGGACATCCAGGACGGCGCTCGCGTCCGGGTGTTCAACGACCGGGGTGCGCTCGAGGTGGCGGCGCGCCTGGACCACGGCATCCGTCCCGGATGCGTGGCCGTGACCAACGGCTGGTGGATCTCCCAGGGCGGCACGGTGAACTTCTGCTCCGTGGGCCGCGAGACGGACATGGGGCACGGGGCGGCCTTCCACGACAACCTGGTGCAGGTGGAACCCGTCGCGTGAGCACAGGAGCGCGGCAGAAGGGCTTCCTTCTCGACACCGATCTCTGCACGGGCTGCGCCGCGTGTGCCGTCGCGTGCGCCATCGAGAACGAGCTCCCCTGGGGCACGTCGTGGCGCTGGATCGAGACCTTCAACCCCCGGCACCTCCCCGGCATCCCCTCCTACCACCTGTCGTTGGCGTGCAACCACTGCGCCGACGCGCCGTGCATGCATCACTGTCCGGCGCTGGCCTACGGGCGGGAGCCACTCACCGGCGCCGTGCTTCTGGATCCGGAGCGGTGCATCGGATGCAGGTACTGCACCTGGGCATGCCCCTACGACGCCCCGCGCTTCGATCCCGGCGCAGGTGTGGTGGCCAAGTGCACCTTCTGTCATCACCGGCAGGTCGAGGGCCTCTCCCCCGCCTGCGTCCAGCAGTGTCCCACGGGGGCGCTGAGCTGGGGAGACCTGGCCGACCTGGGCGGCACCCCCGACGTGCCGGGCTTTCCCCGAACCGACGCACGCCCCTCGATGCGCTTCACGAGAAACGGGCGTGCCGGCAGCCCGATGGGGGGAAGTGCGGCTGCGGACCGCCCCCCTGAGGGTTCTTCCGCGGCGGCGGCGCACTCGTCCAAGACGTCGCTGGCCTCGGAAGGCCCTCTGGTGCTCTTCACCCTCCTCGCCGCGCTCCTCGCCGGGATGCTGGCCACGGCCCGGGGCCGGAGCGTGCTCGGGTTGGGGGCGTTCCTCACCCTGGCCGTCGCGGCGGCCGGAGCGAGCACTCTCCACCTGGGACGCAAGGCCCGGGCGTGGCGCGCCGTCCTCAACGTCCGTCGGTCGTGGCTCAGCCGCGAGGTGGCGCTCTTCTCTGCGTTCGTCCTCACGTCCGCGTGGGTGCTGTCTTCGCTGCCCTCACCGCCTTGGATCGGTACGGGGGTGGGCGTGCTGGGCTTCGGGCTCCTCTTCGCGGTGGATCGGGTCTACGCCGTGACCCGCACCCCTCGGCTGGCCGTGCACAGCGCCGGTGCGCTGTCCACCGGGCTCCTGGTGGCGGGGCTCACGGCGGGCCTTCCCGTCGCGTGGGGCGGGATCCTGGCGGCCAAGGTCGTCTCGTTTGCGGGGCGCACGCTGCACCGTGCCCGGCGGGGCCGGGCGGTGCGCCCCGGGTGGGCGGTGCTGCGCGTCACGGCATCCATCGTGGGGGCACTCCTCCTCCTGGTGACCCGAGGGGGCCCCGGGGGACCCGCGGTGACGAGCATCGCCCTGGTGCTCCTGGGCGTCGGCGAGGTGGTGGACCGCTGCGCGTTCTATCTGGAGCTGGAGGTACCCACACCCCGGCAGGAGATGGCGGGCGCGCTGGCGGCTGCGCGCCGGCGTGAGGTGTAGCGAGAAGGACCCCGCGCCGGCCGTCGGCCGACGACCGGCGCAGGAAACGTCCTCACGGGTTGGCACGGCCCGGCGGCAGGAGGGGACACAGGAGGAAAGTGTCGTTCGCGTCCTGGATCCCGTTGCCGTCGTCGATCCACCAGCGGCCGCCCAGGTATCCCGGGTCCCCTGGACCGAACTCGGTCACCCCGTTCTCCAGCTTCTGGAATCGTCCCTTCATGGGCAGCACCTCTGCGGAGACGAAGGTGTCGTAGTAAAGGCCCTGGCTGCTGACGTAGACGGTCCCGAGGGCGCCGTGGTGGCGGTTCTCCTGGGCCGTCTCCGACAGTGACAGCTGGGCAGTGGTGACTTCCGGCGCTACGGGTGTCGCCGCGTCGCTGCGACAGCCCATGAGGAGCGCCAGGGGTGCGATCAGGAACAGAGATTTGCGCGTCATGCCTCATCCCTCCGGTGGGGGGTGAAAGAGAGCACGTGCGGGGAGGCCCGGGAGCGGCGGTACCGCGGAGGCGTTGGGGGCGCTGCCCCCCACGTCACCGGGACTCGAAGCACGTGGGGGAGGAACGGGCAAGGCACATTCCACACGCAGGCCGGAGAGACGAAGGCGAGAATCTCCAGGCGGGAGAGGGGCTTTCGCGGCTCGATCGGCCCGTGACCGCGACAGGGTGGCGTTCCAGCACCCTCTATGGAACGTTGCAGCTACGGCGTCTGAAACGTTCCGGGGATCACTCCTCTGGCGCCATCCTCCGGTACGCCCGGCGTTGGTAGAGGAGCGGCCGGCCCTCTCCTCCCACTGTGCTCTCGACCCTTCCCACCACCAGACGGGCCCCACTCTCGGTGGCATGGACCTCCCGGACCGTGCACACCAGGGCGATGACGGCGCCCCCGACCACGGGGTCCCCTTCCGGGGGGAAGGGCGAGGGACCCACGGGAAACGAATCGGCATACACGGATGCCACCCGACGCTGCTCTTCGGACAGAAAGCTCACCGCGAAAGGCGCTCCCGGCTTCAGCCAGGGCAGAACCTGGGCGCTGGCCCCCAACGACACCGCAATGAGGGGCGGGTCCGCGGATACGGGAAAGAAAGAAGTGACGGTGGTGGCGTGGACGCTGGTACCGTCGCGTGCCGCCACGACGGTGACCGTGCTCGCCCAGTGGGACAGAGCCTCCCTGAAGGCGTCGGAGCCGACGCCGGGACGAGATGGCTCTTCCCCGGGACGAGGGTCGCTGCCGGGCTGGATGGGGTGACGGTCCATGAGCGTCCGACTGGGAAGCGGGAGGCAGATGCACCGGGAGCGAACCCCCACGACACGCCGGGGTTCCGCCTGGGATAGAGACGGCCACGGGCTCCTTCCGCAGGTGCAGGCGACGCCCCCGAGCGCATGGTACGCGCATATCTGGGCGGCATAGTGATTGCGTCCT
>JASFRY010000235.1:0-6853 GCA_050114675.1 Gemmatimonadota bacterium
TCGCCCACGGAGATCCCCATGGCGTCGGCGTGGGCCTCCGTGAGGAACTTGCCCAGCGGCCCGGAGAGCCCCTCATCGCTCCGCTTGGCCCACGCGAGCCCCGGTGCGCCCGCGGCCTTGGCCTCGGCCTCCAGCCCTTCGATGTCCTTGCGGGACAGGGTCTTGCCCCCGGGCACGACGATGCCCCTGACCCGGCCCCCGGCCTCCACCGCACCCCTGAGGATGCGGAACTCCACGTCGGCGGTGGCGTCGGTCCAGTCACGGATCTCCAGACCCACGCGCAGGTCGGGGCGGTCCGATCCGTAGCGCTCCATGGCCTCGGCCCACGTCATGCGGGGGAACGGCACGGGCGCGTCCACGCCTCCCACCTCGGCCATGGCGGCCATGAGGTCCTCGACCCAGCCCAGGATGTCGTCGGGCGTGACGAAGGAGGCCTCCAGATCGATCTGGGTGAACTCGGGCTGCCGGTCGGCGCGCAGGTCCTCGTCACGGAAGCAGCGCGCGATCTGGAAGTACCGATCGAAGCCCGACACCATGAGGATCTGCTTGTAGAGCTGCGGGCTCTGAGGCAGGGCGTAGAACTCGCCCCGGTGGACCCGGCTCGGCACCAGGTAGTCCCGTGCGCCCTCGGGCGTGGGCTTGGTGAGGATGGGGGTCTCCACCTCGACGAAGCCCAGGGCGTCCATGGTGTTGCGCACCGCCAGGATGAGCTTGTGCCGGAGGAACAGCGCGCGCTGGAGCTCGGGGCGCCGGAGGTCCAGGACCCGGTGGCGCAGGCGAAGCTCCTCCGACGGCAGCTCTTCTTCGGGAGCCCGATACACGGGGATGGCGGGCGTGCGCGCGCGGGAAAGCCGCTCCACACGGGCGGCCCGCAGCTCGACCTCGCCCGTGGGCATCTGAGGATTGGGGTCCGGGCGGAGCTCCACCCTCCCTTCCACCGCAATGACGTCCTCCGCACCGAGCGCGGCCGCGACCTCGAGGCTCTCGGGATCCGTCCAGTCCGGTCCGATGGATACCTGGAGGAGGCCGCTCCGGTCCCGGAGGTCCAGAAAGAGGAGGCCCCCCAGGTCGCGACGCCGGTGCACCCACCCCGCGACGCGGAACGTGTCACCCTCGTCGGTTGCGGTGAAGCCGCCCACCATGCGTGCCCTCAGGGCGGTGCGCTCGATTTCTTGCTCGCTCATGCGGGTCTCGTCCCGGACGTGTTCAAGCGCCGCCTGCGGAGCCGTTGCGGGCCCCGCGACGACGCAGGATGCTCGAAAAGATCGTATACCCCAGGACGACGCCCAGGGTGTCGGCGGCCCAATCCCCTACCGAGGGGTCGCGACCCGGCACGAAGGCCTGGTGCCACTCGTCGCTCGCCCCGTAGGCCACCCCCAACAGAAGGAGGACACCCACGGGCAGCCTCGAGCCGCCCCGCCGGCGTCCCCACGCCAGGCAGGCGCCCAGCACGGCGTAGAGGACGAAATGCGCGACCTTGTCCTCGCCGGGGAACAGGATGGGGATGCGGTCGTCCACACCGGGAAGTGCGCTCAACAAAAAGAGGACCGCCGCCCAGACGGCGGCGGGCCCCCAGACGGTCAGGATGCGGGGCACCGACTCCTCGTGTTTCATCGGTCCTTCAGCGGCTTCCGACGCGGCGCTAAGTTATACGCCGCCCACACCCGATTCAAGAAAACCATGGCCGACGCGACCCTTCCCGACCTCCTCTCCCTGGAGCCTGCAGCCCTGCACCAGGCCCTCACCCGGCATTTCCGGGAACGGGGCCAGCCGGCGTACCGCGCCGATCAGGTCCAGGGCTGGGTCTTCCAGCGGCTGGCCCGCTCCTTCGAAGAGATGACCAACCTCCCCGCCGCGGAGCGGGAGGCGCTTGCCCACGCCTTTCGCCTCGACGAGCCGGAGGAGGACCGCGTCTCGGTGAGCAACGACGGGACCGTGAAGCACCTCTGGCGGCTGCACGACGGGCACCTGGTGGAGTCGGTGCTCATACCCACCGATCAGCGCCTCACCCTGTGCATCTCGTCCCAGGCCGGGTGCGCCATGGGATGCACGTTCTGCGCAACCGGATGGGGAGGCTTCGATCGCCACCTCACGGCCGGAGAGATCGTGGGCCAGTACCGCGCGTCCCGTCGTTGGGCCGAAGCGCACGATCGCGGCAGCATCTCCAACATCGTGTACATGGGGATGGGAGAGCCGCTGGCGAACCGGAAGGCGGTCCACGCCTCCCTCACGCTCCTGAACCACGGGTACGAGGTGGGAGCCCGGCGCATCACCGTCTCCACGGTAGGCGTGGTTCCGGGAATCCTGGAGCTCGCCGAGCGGCCGGAGCAGTTCGGGCTGGCCCTCTCCCTCCACGCGCCGGAGCCGGGGCTGAGGCGACAGCTCATCCCCCTGGAGAAGCGCTATCCCCTGGGGGAGGTCCTGGACGCCCTGCGTCGCTTCGACGAGGCCGGGGGGCGCCGGATCACCTTCGAGTACACCATGATCCGGGACGTGAACGACGACCCGGACCTGGCACCCATGCTTGCCGATGTGGCGCGGGAGGCGCGGGCCTTCGTGAACCTCATCCCCTTCAACCCCATTCCCTACCAGGACTGGAAGCCCTCGACCCCCGAGAGGATCCAGGCCTTCGCCAGGGTGTTGGAAGCGCGGGGCGTGCCCGCAGCGGTGCGCGAGACGCGGGGAAGGGATATCGAGGCGGCGTGCGGTCAGCTCCGGGCCCACGCGTTGGCTCAGATCGAGGACCGTCGCGTCTCCGGGGCGCCGAAAGAGCCGCCGACCGACGTCTGAGGGACGGGTCCCCCGGGTCCCCCGGGGGCGCCGCCGGGTGCGCCGGGCATGGGACTCTCGGGCCTGGCCGGGAGGGTCCGCGCCCGGCCTTCTTCCCTCAACCAGGGCTCAGTGGATGCCGTCGCCGATGCGTCCCCAACGCACCTCGCGGAGCCAGGGGAAGGGCCGGTAGGACTGCTTGTTGTAGGAGTAGTAGATGAAGAGCGCCCGCCCCTCCAGTCGCCATCCCTCCAACAGGCCCCAATAGCGCGAATCGAAGCTCGTTTCCCGGTTGTCACCCAGCATGAAGTACCGGTCCTCGGGAATGACGAGGGGCCCCCAGTTGTCGCGCGTGGGCGCGTAGGTGGCCGGATCCACGCCGGGCGCCAGGTAATCGCGCTGCCACACCATCCAGGGGTGGGTCTCGTCGGCGATGTCGCTGTGCTTGACGTAGGGCTCGTCCTGGGCCGCGCCGTTGATGTAGAGGACCCGGTTCCGCATCTGCAGGGTGTCGCCCGGGAGTCCGATGAGGCGCTTGACCAGCTTCAGGTTCTCTTCATGGGGCGGATCGAAGACGATGACGTCGAACCGTTTGGGCGTGGAGTAGCCTGGAATGCGAAGGCTGGTGAAGGGGATCCTCGAGCCGATGGCGGCGCGATTCACGAGCAGCATGTCGCCCACCAGGAGCGTGTCCTCCATGGAGCCGGAGGTGATGACGAAGGTCTGGACGATGAAGCTGCGAAGGACCAGGAAGAGGACGAACGCGATGAGGAGGGACTTGGTCCACTCCAGGGCGGCGTTCTGGTTCTCCGGAGGCTTCTTCTTGGACCGTGACCGGCTCCGGGAGCCCTCCACCGTGCCCTCTTCCTCCTTGTCCGTGGCTCGCTTGCTCATGCGTCGACCGCTCGTTTCTCCCTCGGAGAGCGTCATCCAGACCGCGCGTCAGCGGCCGAACCACCCTCGTGGATCCCACCATGCTCGCCGGAGCGCTTCGTCCGCCGCGGGCGGCTGGGCGTCCGAAGCCGGCTGCCAGTCCTTGCCCAGCACTACGGATACGTCCACGTAGAGTGTCGAATCCGGCTCGCTCCGCACGTTACGGATTCCCAGGGCCTGCGCAACGTCGCCGGCGGACGCGCGGTTGCCGATCCGGTCCACCACCGACGAAGAATCCACGTCGAACGACTCGGCGTTTCCGAAATACACCACGTCGAAGCCCTGCGTGCGCAGCTGCTCGGTGGCCTCCCGTGCGGCGCCCGACCGGCCGCCACCGTTGAGCACCTCCACCGTGACCCTCCCGCCGACATGAGCCGGAGCGGCCGGGTCCGGTGGCCGCGCGTCGCCTCCCCAGCGCTGCAGGAGCGACGATACCACCACCACCCCGCCCAGCACTACGGAGACGATCAGCACCGCGCGGCGCAGCGGCTTCCGCATTACTCCACCTCGGCCATTGCGTTCCAGAAGGCCACCGTCTCGGGACGAAGATGGCTCCGCCGGTCCACGAGGTGTACGATACGCGCGCCCAACACCTCGCGGACGACTGCGTCGAGCTCCCCGGGCATGCGATCCCGAAGGGACGCCCGCCACCCGTTGCGGAGGTCACGACCGGGCTCAAGGAAGTCGGCGGCATAGAGGGCACGCCCCATCCGGCGCATTCCCGGGTGTCCCAGCGTATGATAGGCTACCGCCTCCAGCAGCTCCCCGTCCTCCACCCCGTCCCGGCGCAGCCGTTCTGCGGCGGCGGGTCCGTGGAGGAGCGAGCCCGGCAGGTCCGCCGCACCCGGGGGCACCCGGGGCCGGAGCTCCTCGGGATCGGCGTCCCGGAGCGCGTCGTGGAGGTATCCCAGGGCCGCCCAGCGAACGGTCTCCTCGGCGGACAGACGGAGCGTGCCCGCCCAGGACTCGAGGAGCGCCGCTACACGCACCATGTGGGCACGCCGCGCTTCGCCGGCCTGCGCCCAGGCGGGCAGCTCCCCCCGGGCGGCCCCCTCCACCAAGGGATGCTGCGTCACCGCGGGCCGTCCCCCAGGCGCACGTTGTCGATGAGGCGCGTGGTCCCACAGAAGGCGGCCAGAGCCACGACGGTATCGTCGTCGACGGTCCGTACCGGATCCAGCGTCGCCGGATCCACGGCGTCCACGTACTGGAGCTCCAGGAGCTCCCGGCGCCCCACCTGGCGTCGGATCTCGTCCAGGAGCGCTTCCGCTCGGCGCTCTCCCCCGGCATGGAGCCGCGCTGCCGAGAAGAGGGCGTCGTGGAGTACCCGGGCCTGAGCCCGCTCCTCCGGACCCAGGTAGGCGTTCCGCGAGCTCATGGCCAGACCGTCCGGCTCCCGGACGATCTCCCCCAGCTCGATCCGTATCCCCATCTCCAGGTCCCGGACCATGCGCTGGATCAGGACCCCCTGCTGGAAGTCCTTGCGCCCGAAGACGGCCACGTCGGGCCGGAAGAGGCCGAAGAGCTTGGCGACCACCGTGAGCACGCCCCGGAAATGCCCCGGCCGGAAGAGGCCGCAGAGCCGGAGCTCCATGGGCCCCGGCGCCACCGTGACCCTGGGCTCGCCGTCGGGATACATCTCCCCCTCCTCGGGGACGAAGGCGATGGCCGCGCCCCGCTCCTCCAGGAGCGCCAGATCTCGCGGCTCGTCCCGGGGATACCGCTCCAGATCCTCGGAAGGCCCGAACTGGAGCGGGTTCACGAAGATGGATACGGCCGCGGCGTCCGCGTGCTCCAGGGCCCGGTCCACAAGGGAGAGGTGGCCCTCGTGCAGGTAGCCCATGGTGGGAACCAGGGCCAACGTCTCGCCACGGGCCCGGAGATCCGTCAGCGCCTGGTCCAGCGCGTTCCGGGTGCGGGCAACGATCACGAAGACGCCTCGAAGGAGTGATCTGGATCGGGGTAGGTGCCCGCCCGCACCTCCTCCGCGTAGCGCTTCACGCCTTCGAGGGCCGCGTCGTGGAGCTCGGCGAAGCGCTTGAGGAATCGCGGCTTGAAGCCCGGATTGAGCCCCAGCGCGTCGTAGAGCACCAGGACCTGACCGTCGCACCCGTCGCCGGCGCCGATGCCGATGGTGGGAACGGTGAGCGATTCGGAGATCTCCCGGGCCAGCGGCGCCGGGAGCAGCTCCAGCACCATGGAGAACACGCCCGCCTCCTCCAGGGCCGCCGCCTCGGCGCGGATCCGGTCCGCCTCCGCGTCGCTCCGGCCCTGGACCCGGTATCCCCCCAGGGCGTGCACCGACTGGGGCGTGAGCCCGATGTGGCCCATGACGGGGATGCCCGCCTCCACCAGCGCGTGGATGGTCTCGCAGGTCCGCTGGTTCCCGCCCTCCAGCTTCACCGCCTCCACGCCGGCCTCCTTCATGGCCCGCCCCGCGTTGCGGAGCGCATCCTCCACGGAGGCCTGATAGGTCATGAAGGGCATGTCCAGCACGACAAGCGTTCCCGGGGCGCCCCGCTTCACCGCCCGTGCGTGGTGGATCATCTCGTCCAGGGTCACGGGAATGGTGGAGTCGTAGCCCAGAACCACCTGCCCCAGAGAGTCTCCCACCAGGACGAGATCGACCCCCGCCTCCTCCAGGATGCGGGCGAAGAGGACGTCGTACGCCGTCATGGCGACGATGCGTCGCCCCTCCGTCTTCATCTCGAGAAAGCGCCGGACGGACGCCCGACCTCCTGGTCGACGGGCTTCGGTGGACATGGAATTCGCTTTAGGTGAATGGTTCAACTTGTTGCCATGAAGCGCGATGCACCCCATTGCTTGATGTCCCCGAGTGACCGGAGACGCCCCGCCGCGCCACGGATGGAGCACGCCACCGCGCGGGGCAGGACGATCCGAAACATGGGGGCTCCCGCCGTGGGACGGGAGGGGCGGGGCCATTACCTTGAGCCATGTCGCTTCGCTGGGACCCCCCTCTCGTGCGCGCCCTCGCCCGCGAGCTCGACGCCGAGCTCCGCGGCGCGCACCTCCGTCGTCTCCGGATGGACGGTGCGGCGCGGGAGCTGGTCCTCTTCTTCCGGGAGCGCACCCTGGTGTGGGGACTCCATCCGTCCCGGGGAGCCCCCCTCCTTCTGGACGCGGCCGAGGG
>JASFRY010000236.1:0-6840 GCA_050114675.1 Gemmatimonadota bacterium
TGGCCGTCGGGTCCAGGGGAGACGCCAGGAGGAGGTACCGACGTCCCGCCGCGTCGCTCCCCTCCACGGCCCACGGTCGTCCGGCGACGCGCGCCAGGGTCCGGGGTGGGGCGGGCGGTTCGCCGGAGAGGCTTAGGTCGTACCACGCCCGCACGCGCACGCCCTCCAGCACTTCGGTGCCACCCTGGTCGGTGAGGTCGCTCTCTCCGGACCCGGGCCGGCGGTCGAGCCGCCACGGGATGCCGGCGTCGGCCAGCCGCCGGTTGAGTGCAGGAAGGGCCGTGGGGTCGGCGGGCGGGAGGATGAGCACCGAGCCACCGGTCCCCGCTTCGTTCAGCCCCACGCCTTCGGCAGACACCAGCGCCTCGGATGCCGACGGCGCCGCGGCGTGGAGCCGACCTGCCGATTCCAGCACGCCCAGCGCCTCCGAGACGAAGCGCCCCGGATCCCCGGCCACGGCCACGGCGGGTGCCGGGCGGGCCCGGAAGACGAAGTAGCGCCGATCGTCGGCCCGAAGCGCGTCCGGATCGGTCTCCACGTATCCCCTCGTCCACCCCGGTCTGGCGGAGGGGAGGGGGAGGGAGATGGCGCCACCCGGTGGCAGCGTCCCCGCGCCCCGGACCCGATCGTCCAGCACCACCCGGACGGGGATGCGCGCGCTGTCCTCCGACGCCAGGCCCAGACGCTCCACCGAGATCTCGCTTCGCTGTCCCTCGAGGGGGGGGAGGCCCCCGCCCACCAGGACCCGTGCCAGGGCGTGATTGGAGGGGAGGGCGTCCCTTCCGTCCCACACCACGACAGGCACGCTGCCTGCGGGGCCGTCGGTATCGGCGTCGAAGGCCGAGGCCTGGAGGTCGGAGAGGAGATGGATCTCGCGAGCCTCCAGCTCCGAGCGCGCCACCAGGCCGGCAGCCCGGGCCAGGGCCCGGGACAGGTCACCCCTGGCGTCGCTCGCCATGGTTCCCGCCACGGTCTCCAGCGCATCGTCTGCACTCTCGGGGACCGCGGGCAGCCAGGGCTCCCCCGCCCGGATCACC
This sequence comes from Gemmatimonadota bacterium, assembly GCA_050114675.1. Classification (GTDB taxonomy): domain Bacteria; phylum Gemmatimonadota; class Gemmatimonadetes; order Longimicrobiales; family Gaopeijiaceae; genus SZUA-318. Next base: position 1,038 of record JASFRY010000236.1, read on the forward strand.
CACACGCGGTCCTCCGGGCTCGCGGCGCGCAGCGTCCGGCGTGCCAGAGCCTTGAGGCGGTCGAGCTCCCGTTCCTGCCCCACCACCACCCCCGAGCTCAGCGAGTTGTCCAGCACCACGACTACGGCCGTGGGGGGATGGGACGAGCCGCGGCCGCGCACGAAGAGCCGGGCCCCGGCTCCCACCACGGCCAGGACCGCGGCGATGCGGAGGAAGAGGAGGAGGAGCTGCCGGGTGCGGATGCGCCTTGCGTGCTCCCGCTCGGTCCGCTCGAGGTAGCGGAGTGCCGGAAAGGCGAGGCGACGTGCCTCCTGACGGTGGAAGAGGTGGAGGAAGAGGGGTACCGCCACCGCCACCCCCGCCAGGAGGAAGAAGGGGCTCAGCGCGCCCACGCCGTCTCCCCGGCAAGCACCCGAGCTCCCACCGCCTCGCTCCTCACCCCAGCCGCTCCCGCTTTCTCAGATAGGAGCGCAGGGCGAGGGAGAGGGGACGGTCGGTGTCCACCACCACGTAGTCGATGCCCTGGGGCTTGAGGCTCCGCTCCCACTCGGACAGGGCCTGGGCCACGGCCCGACGGTACTCGCTCCGGATGTCGGCGACGCTCACCGTGAGCTCGCGTCCCGTTTCCGGATCGTAGAAGCGAGCCTCCGGCGCGGCGGGCAGGTCCCGCTCTCCCGGATCCACCAGGTGGAAGACCAGGACCTCGTGTCCGTGGTGGCGAAGGAACCTGAGGGCCGTCCTCGTCTCCTCGGGCGTGACGAGCAGGTCCGAGAGGAGGATGACGAGCCCCCGGCGGCGCAGCCGCACGGCGAGATCCCGAAGCGCCGTCTCGGCCGAGGTGCCGCCTTTGGCTTCCAGGGGCCGGAGCCTCCGCACCAGCTCGTTCCACTGGCGCCGTCCCCCCCGCGCCTGCACCCGCTCCACGACCCGGTCGTGGAAGGCGGCCATACCCACCGAGTCGCCCTGCCTGAGGAGGATGAGGGCCAGGGAGGCCGCCAGATGCTTGGCGTACCACAGCTTGCTCGGCAGGAGGTCGGGGTCCGAGCTCCATCCCATGGACTCGCTCACGTCGAGGAGGATGTGGGCCCGGAGATTGGTCTCCTCCTCGAACTGCTTCACGTAGAACCGGTCGGAGCGCCCGTACATGCGCCAGTCGATGTAGCGCAGATCGTCGCCCGCCTGGTAGGCCCTGAGCTCGGCGAACTCGGCGGAGAAGCCCCGGTGGGGGGAGCGGTGGAGACCCATGAGAAAGCCCTCAACCACCTCGCGCGCGATGAGCTCGATGCCCCCGAGCTCCGCCAGGGTGGCGGGGTCGAGGAGATCGGGCCGACTGGCCCCTGGGGCGGTTCTTCGTTCCTGGGTCATGGGAGCCCAGGAAGCTAGGAGACCGCCCAGGGGATGCAAAGGGCCTCTGGAGCGCCCCCGGGGAGCTCGGGGCGGCCTGCCGGCGCCGTGGGGACGCTTCGGGGGCCCACCCGTGTCCTTCCGTGTCCCTCTGTGTCCTTCTGAGTCCGCACGGTGTCCTATCTCGTGGACGGATCGAGGGGTTCGGGGCCCGTGACCCCTGGAATCGAGGCTGGCACGGGTCCTGCCCCATGGACTCCGGGATGCTGTAGCTTGGGAGTCATGATGCGGATTCGACATTGGCTGACGGCCTTCGCCCTCCTGTCCACCGCGACGGGCGCGCTCTCGGCCCAGGAATATGCCGACCAGACGGCCCTCGAGGCCCGTGTCTGGCTGGATCGGGGAGAGGATCCCCTGCTTCAGCGGGGAGACCGGGTGCGCATCTACTACCGCACCTCGGCAGATGCGTATGTGGCCATCTTCCACATCGACACCGACGGGACGGTTCAGCTCCTCCACCCGCGGGCTCCCGAAGACGACCACTTGGTGGCCGGGGCGAGGGACTACCGTCTCCTCTTCCCCCAGTCGCCCTACTGGTTCGTCGACGAGTACCCGGGCAAGGGGTATTTCTTCATCGTGGCGTCCAGCCAGCCGTTCGACTTCAGCTCCTTCGACTACGCGCCGTACGAGCGCGGCTGGGATCTGACGCGGGCGGGGCGCACGGTCTACCAGGATCCGTACCTGGCCATGGACGACTACGTAGCCGAGCTGATCCCCGACTGGGAGACGGCTCCGTACGCCCTGGACTTCATCGCCTACGACGTGGGCGAGACCCACGAGTATCCCCGCTTCCTCTGCTACGAGTGCCACGGCTTCCGCAGCTATGCGGCGTGGAATCCCTACACCTACGCGTGCTCCTCCTTCCGGGTGGTGATCTGGGACGACCCGTACTTCTACCCCGCCTACCGCTACCGGGGGACCAAGGCGGTCTTCGTCCAGCCCCAGCGGGGGTTGGCACGCTACGCCTTCAAGGAGCGGGCGAGGGGGGAGACCTGGACACCGCTGGTGAGGACGCGGCAGCCGCCCGCACGTCGCTCGGCGCAGTACCGCGAGCCCGCTGTGGCCGCGCCGCCCATGCCCGAGTTCGTCCCTCCCCGCCGACGTACCACGCCCAGTGACGCGGCGCGTGGCAACCAGGCCGGTGCACGCTCCGCCTCTCCCTCTCCCGGGTCTGGGCCGCCGCTGCGCCGCGGCGCTCCTACGGCCGTGGTCCCGCCGACCACGTCCGGCGGAGAGCGGCGCCCGTCGGCCCAGCCCGGCCAGGCCACGCCCCGGTCCCCGACGTCGATCCTCCGCAGGACGGACCCGGCCCGGGCGAAGCCCACGCCCACGACGCCGCGCGCCGGGCAGCGCCCCGTCCTGCAGCGGCGGCCGCCGGCCCAGCAGGCGAAGCCCAAGCGCCCGGGCGGAGGCACCGGCTCGGCACGGCCGTCGGGAGGCGTGCAGCGTCCCTCCACCGGCCGCCCCTCGGGAGGTGCGCAGCGTCCCCCTGCAAAGCCTTCGGGCGGCAGGACGGGTGTCGTGCGGCCCCCGAGCCGGCCCTCCGGCGGGTCCGTGCGTCCTTCGTCCGGATCGAGGCCCTCGGTGCGTTCCACGCCGACGCGGGCGGCTCCGAAGAGGCCGTCGGGTTCCTCGAGGCCCTCGGTGCGCTCCACGCCGACCCGACCGGCCCCAGGCAGGCCGTCGGGCGGTTCCAGGCCGTCGGTGCGGAAGCCGGCCTCCAGCGCCAGGCCGCGGAGCAAACCCGTGGTCCGGAAGCCCGGCGGGGGCGGGCGGAGCACGGCGCGGCCCACGGCTCGCAAGCCGGGCGGGAAGCCGGGTGGGAAGCCGGGCGGACGGCCCGGGGGCGGGGACTGACCGGGGTCGACCCGCTTCCGGAATGACCGGGCCACCTGCGCGGGAGCCCGCTGCCGAATCTCGGGTGGACCCACGACGCCCGGACCGGGCCATCTCCTCTTTCGTCGGGACCTGTTAACTTTCAAGGTCTATGCACCATCCTCCCCGCAGGGGCAGGGATGAGCCGGCTCTGGACCCGAACCGCTCCGTTCCGACGTGCGCATCGACCACATTCGCAACTTCTGCATCGTCGCCCACATCGACCACGGCAAGTCGACGTTGGCCGACCGGCTCCTGGAGCGGACGGCCACCCTGGACAAGCGTCAGATGCGGGAGCAGGTGCTCGACGACAACGAGCTCGAGCGGGAGCGGGGAATCACCATCAAGCTCCACGCGGTCCGCATGGCGTATCGGGGCTCCGACGGCCAGGAGTACGAGCTCAACCTCATCGACACGCCGGGCCACGTGGACTTCACCTATGAAGTCTCCCGCTCGTTGGCCGCGTGCGAAGGTGCGCTCCTGGTGGTGGACGCAACCCAGGGCGTCCAGGCCCAGACCCTGTCCAACCTCTTCCTGGCCCTGGACGCCGGACTGGAGATCCTCCCGGTCCTGAACAAGATCGACCTTCCCGGCGCCGAGCCCGAGCGACGCCGGGACGAGGTGGCCGATCTCCTGGGCGTGGATCCCGACACCGTCCTCCTGGCCAGCGCCAAGGAGGGGATCGGGGTGGATGAGATCCTGGAGTCCATCGTGGCCCGGGTGCCGCCTCCGGAGGGTAGCGCGGACCAGCCGCTCCGCGCCCTGATCTTCGATTCCTACTACGACAAGTACCTGGGGGCCGTGCCGTCCGTCCGGGTCGTGGACGGCACCCTGAAGCCGGGTATGCGCATCACCTTCGGGAACGTGGACCGGAAGTACGAGGTCACGGAGGTGGGCTACATGCGGCTCGGGCGCCAACCCCAGGAAGATCTCGGCCCCGGGGAGGTGGGGTATGTGGTGGCGGCCATCAAGGAGGTGGCCGACACCCGGGTGGGCGACACGGTCCTGGACGCGGACCGGCGCGCCGCCACCCTGCTGCCGGGCTATCAGGAGGCCCGGCCCATGGTTTTCGCCGGCCTCTACCCCACGGCGTCCGAGGACTACGAGGACCTGCGCGACGCCCTGGAGAAGCTCCGCCTCAACGACGCCAGCCTCCACTACGAGCCCGAGACCTCTGCAGCGCTGGGCTTCGGGTTCCGGTGCGGCTTCCTGGGGCTCCTCCACATGGAGATCGTGCAAGAGCGACTGGACCGGGAGTTCGGTGTGGACCTCATCACCACGGTGCCCAACGTCGAGTACCACGTGCACCTGACCAACGGTGACGAGCTCCGGGTGGAGAGCCCGACGGCGCTGCCCGACGCGGGCCGCATCGAGAAGATCACCGAGCCCATCGTGCGCGCCCACATCGTCTGTCCCGCCGAGTATATCGGCAACGTGCAGAAGCTCTGCCACGACCGGCGGGGCGTCTTCAAGGGGATGAGCTACCTGGATCCCCAGCGGGTGGAGATCAACTTCGAGCTCCCCCTGTCGGAGATCGTGCTGGACTTCTACGACCGCCTCAAGAGCGGGACGCGGGGCTATGCGGCGCTGGACTACGAGTTCCTCGAGTACCGCCCCGACGACCTGGTCAAGCTGGACATCCTGGTCAACGGAGACCCGGTGGACGCCTTCAGCGTCATCATCCACGAGGACAAGGCGTACGAGCACGGGCGCGACCTGGTGCGCAAGCTCAAGGAGCTGATTCCCCGGCAGCAGTTCGAGGTGGCCCTCCAGGCCGCCATCGGGAACAACGTCATCGCCCGCACCAACGTGAAGTCCATGGGCAAGAACGTGACCGCCAAGTGCTACGGCGGCGACATCACCCGCAAGCGCAAGCTCCTGGAGAAGCAGAAGGAAGGAAAGAAGCGCATGAAGCAGGTGGGCTCGGTGGAGATCCCCCAGGAGGCGTTCCTCGCGGTCCTGAACCTGGGCGAGGAATGACGCACGAGGCCGCCGGGGCGGGGCACCGGCGGGTGATCCGGGCCCCCAACCACCTGGGTGACGTGGTCATGGCCCTTCCCGCCATGGCCGCCGACGGCGCGGACGTCGTGGTCCGGCGGTGGCTCGCCCCGCTGCTGGAGATGGCGGAGCTCCCCGGGCGGGTCCTCCCCTTCGACCGGGGATTGCGCGGATGGCGTGCGGCCGTGTCCATGCTCCGCAGCCACGGGTTCCGCGAGGGCACCCTGCTCACCCCTTCGTTCAGCGCGGCCTGGCTCTTCCGGTGGGGTGGCGTCTCCCGCCTCCGGGGGACCGCCACCGACGGACGGACGCTCCTCCTCTCCCGCGCCATCCCCCGGGAGGCGTTGAAGGGGCACCACCGGATCAACCAGTACAAGCTCCTGCTGGACCAGGACCCGGACACGCCGGCGGAGAATCATCGTTTGAAGCCGCCGCCGGCGGCGGTGGAGGCGTGGAAGGCCCGGTTGGACGGAGGCGGCAGTCGGCTGGTGGGGTTCTTCCCCGGGTCCAACGCGCCTGCCCGGCG
>JASFRY010000237.1:0-6798 GCA_050114675.1 Gemmatimonadota bacterium
CGGCCAGCATCAGGTGGGTGGGGACCCGGGTCGCCATGAGCGTGCCCACGACGACCTCGGCACCGACGAAGGGAAGGGAGAAGAGGCTCAGGAAGAGCGCCTCCACCCACGACCCCACACCGCCGCCGTGGAGCGCCAGCGCCCAGGCTTTGAGCGCGCGGATCACCAGGGTGGCGACGCCGAGGGTCCAGAAGGAGATCCACACGCTGAAGAACCACGCTTCCGGGGCGATGCCGTAGCGGTCCCGCCAGACCAGGAAGGCGAACCCCACGGCGCTCACGGCAAGGCCGGCGATGAACCACCGGCGGTGGAGCTGGAAGTACTCGCGCTCCAGCTGCCGGCCCAACGTGCGGCGCAGATTCCGCACCGCCTTCTTGAGCGTGGTGGCGTGGCTGGGCTTCAGCTCCAGCCTCCGGCGATCCGTCAGCAGATCCCGCCAGAGACCGCGCTCCTCCGGTGCGAGGGTGTCGGGGGGCTCGCCCCCCACGCGCTCCAGGGTCCACGAATGGCCCTCCTTCTCGATGCGGAGGGCACCCTTCACGGCCATGCTCACCAGCGCTGACGCCAGCAGGGCCTGCTCGTAGCCCCGTTCGCGCAGGAACCCCAGCGCCGCCGGGGAGAAACCCCGGGGCGGCTCGTACCGGACCACGATGGGCCCCTTGGCGGGATCCCTCCCCACGCGGGACCACATGAGGATGTAGAGGGCCAGGACCAGTCCCAGCAGGGTGGTCGCATCGATGTACCCGCCCCAGTCCATGCGGAACCACGCCTTGCGGACCTCGTCGGACGGAGGCGCCACGACGCCCTTGGGGAATGTGAGCCGGAAGGTCATGCCCTCGCGTGGTCCCAGCGGAGCCGTGGTGGCGAATTCGGCCGCGTGGTCCCCGGCGTCCCACCGGGCGGTGGCCCGGGATGCGGTGGATCCCTCCGCGCCCGTCCATACCTCCATGTCCAGCGAATCGGGATCCACGTCCCGGGGGAGGGAAACCCGGGCCGACGCCTCCTGGATGGGGAACGACCACCCGTTTCCCGTCACGTTCCAGTAGAGCGCATCGTGGCCCTCGCCGAAGACCACCCAGCGCCAGGTCTCGTAGCGGATCGTGTACGTGTACGTCCCGGGATCCAGGAGGACGTTGGCGTTGCCGATGCGGACGCGCATGCCGCTCCGGCCCAGCGGACCTCCGATGCTCTCGACGGCGTAGGGCTCCTTCTTGCCGTCGCGCAGCACCTCGTGGACCTCGAAGGGCGCCACGATGCGGCCCAGCCCGCTGGACCGGGGGAAGCTCGTGGGAAAGTCCCGGTAGATCCCGCGCTTGATCTCTTTGCCCTGGGCGCGGACGGTGATCTCCTCGGTGACGTCCATGCGCCCGCCGTCGCGGATGTCCACGGCCACGTCGTAGGCGAGGATCTCCTCACGCTGCTGGGCTTGGGCGGCAGGGGGTGCGGCGGCGGCCAGGAGGGCGACCAGGGCCACTGCGGAGCGGTTGCGATGCCACAATCCGGAGGGCCCTCTCGGGGGGCGCGCCGAGGCGCGGGGGAGGGATGGGTGGGCGACCATGCACGCTTCCTGGGGGCAGGGGTTCACGGCGGCGTCGGGATGTTATAGCACCCGGGCACGGGGAGGACCATGGCGCGGGTCCTCCGCCCCGTCTATCGTCGGGCTCCATGAGCCCCTCCCGCGACGAACGCCTGGCCCCGTACCGCGAGAAGCGAAAGGCGGGACGCACCCCCGAGCCCTTCGGGGGAGAGGTCGTGGTGGGCGGGAGCATCTTCGTGGTCCAGAAGCACGCCGCGCGCTCGCTCCACTGGGACCTGCGCCTGGAGCTCGACGGGGTGCTGCTGTCGTGGGCGGTGCCCAAGGGACCCTCTCCCAACCAGGCGGACAAGCGGCTGGCCGTGCAGACCGAGGACCACCCGCTGGAGTACGCCGAGTTCGAGGGCGTCATCCCCGAAGGGGAATACGGCGCCGGGGCCATGATCGTGTGGGACAAGGGGACGTGGACCCCGGTGGAGGACCCCCATGCGGGGCTGGAGAAGGGCAAGCTCCTATTCGATCTCCACGGCCACAAGCTCATGGGGCGCTGGACGCTGGTGAAGACGAAGCAGGCGCCCAACTCCTGGCTCCTCATCAAGGAGCGGGACGGCCACATGGACCCCGACGGTGGGACCGGATCCTACCCCGACGACTCCATCTACTCCGGGCTCACGGTGGAGGAGTTCCCGCACGCCGATGCCCGGGCCGACGCCGTGGCGACCCGGGTGGCCGAGGCCGGGGGGCTGGAGGCAGCGGTCCGCGCCGGCGACGTGGAGCTCATGTTGGCTACGCCCCGGGAGCGGCCCTTCTCGAAGGACGGGTGGGTCTTCGAGATCAAGTACGACGGGTATCGCCTCCTGGCCGAGCGGACGGGTCGCGAGCCGTACCTCCGGTCGCGTGCGGGCCACGACCTGACCCACACCTTCCCCGGCATCGCCCGGGCCGTGCGGGGGCTCCCGTACGAAGGCCTCGTCCTGGACGGCGAGGTGGTCGTCCACGACGTCGAGGGGCTGCCGTCCTTCTCCCTCCTCCAGAAGCGCGGCCGGATCCTCAACGCCGCCGACGCGCTCCGGGCCAGCGTCGAGCTCCCCGCGGTCTACTACGCCTTCGATCTCCTGGCGCTCGAAGGCCATGACCTGCGGGGCCTCCCCCTGCTGGTGCGCAAGGAGCTCCTCCACGAGATCCTGCCCACCGTGGGGCCCATCCGCTACGCGGACCATATCGCCGTGCAGGGCGAGGCCATGTACGAGCAGGTCACGGCCATGCGCCTGGAGGGCATCGTGGCGAAGAAGGCCGACGCGCCGTATCGGGGCGGCCGCTCCCGGTCCTGGATCAAGGTGCGTGCCGTGCGGGTGGAGGACTTCGTGGTGGTGGGATGGACCGAGCCCGGGGGCGCACGGTCCGGCTTCGGCGCTCTCCACATCGCCCAGCACGACGCGGACGACCTGGTCTACCTGGGCTCGGTGGGCTCGGGCTTCTCCGACGCCCTCATCGACGAGCTGGCGCTGCGCCTGGCGGAGCTGGAGGTGGACGCGTGTCCGTGCACCGCCGGGCCCGTGCCCCGGGGGAAGAAGCACCACTGGGTGCGTCCCGAGCTGGTGGTGGAGGTGAAGTACAAGGAGCGCACCGACCAGGGTCTGGCCCGGCAGCCGTCCCTCTCCCGGATGCGGCCGGACAAGCCGCCCGAGGCGTGCGTGATGGAGGGCGCCGCGCCGGCCGACCCCGCGCCGGCCGAGCCCGTGGCGGCGGTGGAAGAGCGCACCGTGCCCTTCTCCAACCTGGACAAGGTGTTCTGGCCCGAGGAGGGCTACACCAAGGGCGACCTCCTGGACTATCACCGGGCCGTGGGCGAGTGGATGCTCCCCTACCTGGAGGACCGCCCGCTGGTCATGACCCGCTATCCCGACGGCATCGAGGGCAAGTCGTTCTTCCAGAAGGACGCGCCGCCCTTCGCCCCCGACTGGATCCGGCGGGTCACGGTGTGGAGCGAGGGATCGGAGCGGGAGCTCTCGTACTTCGTGGCGGACGACCTGGAGTCGCTCCTGTACGTGATCAACCTGGGCACCATCCCCATCCACATCTGGTCGAGCCGGGTGTCGAGCCTGGCCACGCCCGACTGGTGCATCCTGGACCTGGACCCCAAGGAGGCCCCCTTCGCCCACGTCGTGGAGCTTGCGCGTACGCTGCATGGGATCTGCGAGGAGATCGGCCTTCCCTCCTTCGCCAAGACCAGCGGCTCCTCGGGAATCCACGTCCTGGTGCCGCTGGGCCGCCGTCTCACCTACGAGCAGTCACGGACGCTGGGGCAGCTCCTGGGTCGCGTCGCCGTGGCCGAGCGCGGTGATATCGCCACCCTCCAGCGCAACCCGGAGCGGCGCGAGGGCAAGGTGTACGTGGACTTCGTGCAGAACGGCCACGGCCGGCTTCTGGCGGCGCCCTTCACGGTGCGGCCGCTGCCCGGCGCCACCGTGTCGGCGCCGGTGAAGTGGAGCGAGGTCACCCGACGACTGAAGATCGAGCGCCATACCATCGTCTCGGTGCCGAAGCGCATGAAGCGGCTGAAGGAAGATCCGCTGCGACCGGTCCTGGAGCTGGAGCCCGATCTGCTCGGTGCGCTGGAGCGCCTGACCCACTGGTTCCCTGGGGACTGACCGGGGGCCCTCGCCCGGCTCGGGGGGCGTCCTCGCCGTGGCCACCGCCGCGTCTCGGCGTCCGGGCACCGCGGAGTCTCAGCCTCCGGGCGCCTCCTCGGGACCCGCCACCCGGTTTCTTCCCGCAGCCTTCGCCCGGAGGAGGGCGGCGTCGGCGACCTCGAACAGATCCATCAGCTCCGTGGCGTGCACGGGGCACGAAGCGTACCCCGCCGACAGGGTCACCCGCAGCCCGCCTCCCCCGGGAGGCGTCGCTTCTCCCACGACGCTCACCAGGCGGTCGGCCGCGCGCCTCGCCTGCTCGGGATCGGTGGCGGCACACAGCACGGCGAACTCCTCGCCACCGATCCGGAAGGCCGTGTCGGCGGATCGGGTGTGCTCCTGGATGACCCGGCCGACCCACGCCAGGACCTGGTCGCCGGTACCGCGCCCCAGACGCTCGTTGATGGCGCCGAGGCGGTCGACGTCGAGGAGGACGAGGGAGAAGGAGATGTCGTAGCGGCGATGGCGGCCCAGCTCCTCGTCGAGCCGCTCGTGGAACGCCCTCTGATTCAGGAGCCCGGTGAGCGGATCCCACACCGCCTGATCGCTGAGGCTGCCGATCTGCCGATGCGTATTCCGGATCCGGGTGGAGAGGGACGTCAGGAGCTTGAGCGCCATGCCCGTGGTCTGGGACACCACCCGGCGGAAGTCCTCCTTGTCCAGCACCAGCGCTTCCACGGTGCTCAAGGTGCGTACGCTGGCGCTCGGGGGCTTCTCGTTCAGGAGCGCCATCTCGCCGAAGAAGTCTCCCGGTCCCAGGCGCGCCAGCTCGAAGTCGCCGTTCACCGACGGGTAGACCGCCTGCAGCTCACCCTCGAGGACGATGTAGAGCGAACGTCCCGGCGTGCCGAACTCCACCACCGTCGCGCCGGAAGCCCAGGTCTCCCTGCGCGTATGCTCGGCCAGACGCCCCAACTCGTCCGGGCCCAGGTCCGCCAGGAGGGGAACCCGTGCCAGCGACGCTTCGCTCGTGTACATGGGGGGCGAAGATAGGGAGCCGTCCCGGCGCGGTCCAACTTCGGCGGACATCCTGCGGACGTCAGGCCAGAAGGGCGGGGTGCCCGCCGGTGTGCACGAAGACGGCGCGCTCCCCCGCGCTGACCCGGCCGTCGCGCACCCAGGCCAGCAGTCCCGCCGCCGCCTTTCCCGTGTAGACGGGATCCAGCACGATCCCCTCGTGGCTGCCGAAGAGGGCGATGGCTTCGTGGGTGGCCTCGGTGGGAATCCCGTAGCCCTCGCCCACCTGGCTGTCGTCGCAGGTGAGGATCTCCTCCAGGATGGGCCCCGCCCACTCCAGGATCCGGGCCCCCTCGTCGGCCAGCCGGCGGGTCTCGTTCCACATGTCGTCGGCGGACACATCGGCGCTGACGCCCACGAGCCGCGCGTCCCGGCGGCCCAGGAGCGAGAGTCCCAGGAGGAGTCCGGCGAGGGTCCCGCACGACGACGCCGACACGAAGATCCAGGTGCGCCCCGGAGCGGCGAGCGTGGAGAGCTGGGTCGCCAGCTCCAGCGCGCCGAGGGCGTAGCCCAGGGCCCCCAGGCCCGTGGATGCGCCCAGGGGGAGCACCAGGGCCTTGCCGCCCTTTTCCCTGATCTCCATGGAGGCCCGTTCCATGGCCGGGGCCCGCTCGTCCCGGCTTTTCACCGTGCGGATCTCCGCGCCGAAGAGGCGGTGGAGGAGGGCGTTGCCCCGGGGCACCCCTGGCTCGGAGCCGTTGATCACCAGAACGCACCCCAGCCCCAGGTGGGCGGCGGCCCCGGCCGTCATCCGGCAGTGGTTGGACTGGGGCCCTCCGGTGGTGATGAGGTGGGTGACGCCCGCCAGGCGATCGCCGCCCAACTCCATCTCGAGCTTCCGGAGCTTGTTGCCGCCCAGCGCGAGACCCGTCTCGGCGTCCATCTTCACCAGGATCTCCGGCGCATTCTCGCCCAGATAGCGGCTCAGGTTCGCCGCCGACACCAACCGGGTGGGGAGGGACGCGAGGGGACGGCGGGGCCAACCCTTGAGGCGTTCCAGGGCAGGTCCATGGGGGGTCATACGGCCTCCTTCCGTGCGTCCCGGCCCGCGGCCGCACGCACGGTGGCGTAGTGGATGTCCACGGTGTCGTTCACGTCCCGGGCGTATCCTCCCGACATGACCACGGCCACCGGCAGGCCCGCCCGGGCACAGGCCTCGAAGACGATCCCGTCCCGCGCCGCCATGCCTTCCTTGGTGACGGACAGGCGACCGAGGCGGTCGTTCTCGAAGGGGTCCGCGCCCGCCAGATAGAAGGCGAGGTCGGCGGGGCGGGACAGAACCGAGGTCACGCCGCGCTCCACGGTCTCCAGGAAGAGGCCGTCGCCGGCGCCGTCGGGAAGCTCCAGGTCCAGGTCGCTGGACTCCTTGCGGAACGGATAGTTGTTGGCGCCGTGGACCGAGAGGGTGAACACGGTGTCGTCGGACCGGAAGATGGCGGCCGTGCCGTTGCCCTGGTGCACGTCCAGGTCCAGGACCACCATCCGGCGGGCCCGTCCCTCGGCCTGGAGGGCCCGGGCGGCCACGGCGACGTCGTTGAACACGCAGAAGCCCTC
>JASFRY010000238.1:0-6797 GCA_050114675.1 Gemmatimonadota bacterium
CCGACGGTGCGTTCGTGGACACCGCGGCGATCCTGAGAAACGGCGGCGGGGCATCGGGCGAGATGCGCGATGTGGTGGCGGGCACCAACACGACGCTGGCCGTCGTGGCCACCGACGCTCCCCTGTCCCGGGTGGCGCTGGGTCGCATGGCGCGCATGGCGTCCAACGCCCTGTCGCGCCGCATCAGCCCGGTCCACACCCCCTTCGATGGCGACGTGATCTTCGCCGTGTCCACGGCCTCCGAGGAACGGGAGACGACGTCGGCGGAGATCCTGACGCTCGGCGTCGCGGCGCAGCACGTTCTGGAAGAGGCCATCACCCGCGCAGTGAGAGAAGGACACCGGTGAGGCGGCTCCTCCTGTTCGACATCGACGGCACGCTGGTATGGGGAGGCCCCGCGAAGAGTGCCTTCCACGCCGCGCTCCTGGAGACCTTCGGCACCGCCGGGGACATCGAGGTCCACAGCTTCGCCGGCAAGACGGACCCCCAGATCGCCCGGGAGCTTCTACGGGGTGCCGGCCTGGACGATCCGGAGATCGACCGGGGCTTTCCGGGACTCTGGCGGCGCTACCTGCACCACCTCGAGGCGCGCCTGGTGGATCTCCCCATGGACGTGCTCCCCGGAGTCGTGGAGCTCCTGGACGCGCTGGACGGGCACGATGGCGTGGGTCTGGGGCTCCTCACCGGCAATATCGCCGGGGGTGCCGAGCTCAAGCTCCGCAACGCCGGGCTCTTCGGGCGCTTCCGCATGGGGAGCTACGGATCGGACAGCGAGGTCCGGGACGAGCTCACCGCCATCGCGCTGAGACGGGCGGAAGATGTCTGGGGGACCGCCGTCTCGCCCCGTAACGTCTTCGTGGTCGGCGATACCCCGCGGGACGTGCAGTGCGGAAGGCTCGCGAGCATGCGCACCCTCGCCGTGGCGACGGGGCACTACGGGTCCGAGGAGCTGGTGGCGGCGGGTGCGGACCACGTGGTGCGAGATCTGTCCGACACCGGTGCGGTGGTCCGGCTCCTCACGTCCGACTGACGGGACGCGGAACGGTTTCCAACGGGTCGTCTCGCTTGATCGGGGCGGGGTCCGGGAACATCTTGTGCGTCCGGAACGAACAAGAAGGGCTGGCCGCCGACGCAGGCGGCGGGCACGCACGACCACGGCCGAACGCCTCGGCCCCCTGAACGGGAGAGGACATGGCGAGCAGGGGTGAGCAGCGCAGGGAGGCCCGCCAGAAAGGGGGCTCGGAGATGACGAAGTTCTATTACGTGCTCGGTGCCGTGGCGGTCATCGGTGTAGCCGCCGTGGGGTATTCGGTGGGCTCCAAAGCTCTGGGCAACGCCGCCACCGAGCCCGTCGAGGTCCAGGGCCTCGACGACATGAACAAGCTGGTGGACATGGCCCAGGGGGTGACCAGGGGGGAGGAGAACGCTCCCATCACCATCGTGGAGTTCGGCGACTACTCGTGCCCTGCGTGCGGGACCTTCGCGCTCCAGGTCCAGCCCCAGGTCGATCTCCAGTACGTTCAGACCGGGAAGGCGAAGTTCATCTTCTACGACTTCCCGCTGACGTCCATCCACCCCCACTCCTTCCTGGCGGCCCGGGCGGCGCGGTGCGCGGGTGATCAAGGCAAGTTCTGGGAGTACCACGATATCCTGTACAAGAACCAGAACCGTTGGGCCACCAAGTCTTCGGTCATGGACGACCTCGGGACCTACGCGGACCAGGTGGGCCTGGACCATGACACCTTCACCACCTGTCTCAACAGCGACGCCCACGCCGAGGTGGTATCGGCCAACATGCGCCTGGGCTACGAGCTGGGTGTGGACGGCACGCCCACCGTCATGGTTAGCGAAGGCAAGGGCATGGCCCGGCGCGTCAACGACTTCAGCTTCCCGGGGATCAAGGCCGTCGTGGACGACATGCTCCAGGACGTGAACGGATCCTCCAACCCGGGCAGCTGACGGGTGAGCGGAGACGATCAGGAGACACCCCCGCCCACCAACCGGATGGTCGTGGCGGTGCTGGCCCTCATGGGCCTGTTCATCGCCTTCTACCTCACGGCCCACGCCCTGGGATGGACCGGGCCGCTGCGGTGCGGCATCGGCTCGTGCGAGACCGTCCAGTCCAGCGAGTGGGCCACGTTGGGGCCCATCCCCGTGGCGGCCATCGGCCTCGTCGGATACCTGGCGCTCCTGGTCCTTGCGGTCGTGGGCATCCAGCCGGCATGGCGTGGCTCGGGACTGGTCGGGGGCCTTCTCCTGCTGGGCTCGACGTTGGCCCTCGCGTACTCCGCCTTTCTGACCTATCTGGAGGCCTTCGTGATCCGCGCCTGGTGCCAATGGTGCGTCACGTCGGCCATCCTCGTCACCATCATCTTCCTGGCGTCGCTCCCCGAAGCCCGGCGCATGGGAGGAGGGAAGAAGTCGTGAGCAAGAAGCCCGCTCTGGTGAAGGTCCGCCTCCTCTTCGTGGACGAGGGCTCGTACCACCACGAAGAGGTGGAGATTCCCTCCGGGTCACTCGGCGGGTACGACCGGCTCATCGACTGCGTGCGCGAGGACGAGGCGGTGCTGAAGCGCATGTTCGTGGACGTGGATCGCCTCTGCGCCGCGTATCTCGTGGAAGACTGAGGGCGCGCCCTACCCCCCGGTACAACCGGCAGGGGATTCCACTATCTTCAAGGCTGGTTCCGGCCCTCCCGGCATCCTCAGCCCCTGCTCGAGCGCCGAGCCTTCCATGAATCGCCCACCCGTCCTTGCCCTGGCATCGGTGTGCCTGGCGGCGGCCCTTTCCTCGTGCTCCGGCGGTGTCGAAGCCACCGAGCACGGGCCGACTCCCGTGACGTACGACCTGCGCTTCTCCGCCCAGGGCTCCTCGGGGCGTTCGGGTCTTTCCTGCCGCCTCCAGGGCCTCGTCGTCTTCCAGGACAGCCTTCGCGCCGGGACGTCGACACGAGGGCGGGGACACCTCTCCTTCGAGCGCGCCGCCTATCGAGGCACTACCAGCGTGGTGGCTTCGGACGGTTGGAGCGACGAGCTCGTCACCGTGGAATACGTCGATGCGGCCCACGTGCGCATCGTCGTGGAGGGGGTCCTGGCCGATACCGTGAGCGGGAGCCTGCGGCGCGGCCCCGAAGGACTCGGATTCGAAGGGGCGTGGGCCTGTGACCCCCGCCTGCCGTTCCGCACCGACGCCCTCCTCCTGGCGGCGGGGTGGACGGGTGTGGACACCGTGACCGGCGTGTGGAGCGCCGACGAGCTTCGGGCGACCCAGTGACCCGGTAGCCCCGTCGCTTCAGCCCTCGGCAGCCAGGACCTCGCGGCACCGACCCAGGGTCCACTCCCCGACGACGGGAGGCGGCCACCGGCCCTCGGCTGCACCCTGCAGCATGCGCTGCGCCTCCTGCCGGGCGCGCGCGGCCGTCTCGGCGTCCAGCCACTCCCGCCCCAGCGCCTCGTCCAGCTCGTCCTCGTCCAGGAGAACGGCCCGTCCCTCGGGACCCATCCAGACGTCCAGAAAGAGGTCCGTGGTATCCCAGACATTTCCCTGGATCTCCACCGGCGTGAGCACGTTGGCGTAGATGCCGGTGAACGTGCCGTCGGCGCGATGGAAGCGGCCGATGTCGTGCCAGGCCCCGGGGAAGGTGAACCACACCACGTCGGAGCCGAGCTCGAGGACCACGTCTCCTTCGATGCGCATGGGCGGCTCGTACGGCATGGACTCGGCCAGCGTGATCTTCACCTCGGGAAGGTCGGCCACCAGCCTCTGCTCGAATACCTGGAGCCGATTGGGCGGGCGCCGGTAGCGGATGCGCACCGTGGGGAAGCCGCTCACGGGAGGTCCCCCTCCCGCTTCCGGGTCATGACGCGTCCTCGGAGCCCGGTCGCACGGCCTCCACGAACACGTCCATGGTGCCACCACATACCGCCGGGCTCCAGCTCGTGAAGTCCTCGGTCAGGTCCACGCTCACGCGCTCGGACCTGCCCGAGGCCAGGACGCGACGGGCGGCCTCGATGACCTCCGCCTCCCCGCACCCTCCCCCTACCGTGCCCGTGAGCCCGCGCTCCGGATCCACCACCAGGCGGGCCCCTACCTTCCTCGGGGTGCTGCCCCGCGTGGCCACCACGGTGGCCAGGGCGCAGGCGCGCCCTTCGGCCCTCACCTTCGACAGGGCTTCGGTGACGAGACGATCGTCCTGATGGGTCACGCTTCCTCCATGTTGCCAAAGAACCGCTCGGCGACGCGCTCCTTGTCGCGCAGCGGGGTCCCGGTGCCGCCTCGACGCACCAGCACCAGCTCCGCGGCCACGGCCACGGCGATCTCCTCGGGCGTCTCTGCCCCCACGTCGAGTCCCACGGGTGCATGGATGTCGTGGAGCCGCTCGACGGGGAATCCCTCCTCCAGGAGCTGCACGAACGTGGCCCGGACGCGCCGGCGGCTCCCGATCATACCGATGTATGCCGGCGCCGGATCCGCGCGCAGGATGCGCACGAGACAGTCGTAGTCGTACTTGTGCCCCCGGGTGACCAGGAGGAAGTGGGTGCGCTCGTGGATGGGGATGTCCCGGAACGGGTCGGAGAAATCTCCCTGGACCACGGCATGGGCGTCGGGGAAGCGCTCCCGGGTCGCGAAGTCGGGGCGATCGTCCAACACCCACACCCGGAAGCCGAGATCGTCGCCCACTCTGCACATGGGTCGGGCGATGTGGCCTGCGCCCACGATGACCAGGTCGGGCACGGGGCGCCGGACCTCCAGGTAGGCCTCATGCTCCGGGGTCAGCGCGTGGAGGCCGTCCCGATGACGCGGATCGTCTACGGCGGCCCGCGCCACACCGACGCCGGCGTCGTCGAGCACCGGCGATCCGAGGGTGCCGTGGACGGTCTCGGTCCCGTCGGGCGCCACCACGAGCAGCAGCCGTCCTCCCGCCGCCTCTCCCGACACCAGGAGGAGGGTGGCGGTGCCGGCGCCGGCTTCCACCGCCTCGAGGGATATCTCCGCCGCGCGGGCGGCGTCCAGCTTCACGGTGTGCCTCCCCGTCGGAACGCCGCCCGGTACTCTTCGGGGGTGTCGAGATCCAGGTTGACGCCCGCATCGTCCACCCCCACCAGCTCCGCCTGGTGCAGGTGGGCGTGCACCACGGTGCGGGCACCGCCCTCCAACCCGGGGTCCAGGAGCTCGGGGAAGAGCGCACGGCGAAACAGTGCGGGATGGCCCCGACCCCCCTCGTGGACGGGCAGCACGAGTGGCGCGCCGCCCGAGAGCAGCGTGCGTACCAGCGACGCGACGGTCTCGGGGCGCACCAGTGGATGGTCCACGGGAAGGAAGGCCACGCCTTCCACCTTGTCGCCCAGTGCGCCCAGCGCCAGACGCAGCGAGGTGATGGGCCCTTCGCCGGGATCCGGATTGATCAGCACCTGAGCGCCCGCGGCCCGGGCGCGGCGCGCCTCGTCCTCCTGTCCGTCACCCACCACCACCACCACGGGATCACATCCGCCCCCCACCAGCGCCCCCACCACGGCTGCGAGAAAGGACCGCCCTCCCGCATCGAGGAGCGCCTTGGAGGTCCCCATGCGCGTGGAAGATCCCGCGCACGGGACCACACCCGCCACGCGAGTGGGGGCAGGGGGCGGCCGGGGCTTCTTCCGCTTCCAGAAGGCCATGGCTCAGGTTGCCGGAAAGGCCTGGTAGAACCGGCGGTCCTCCCGCGCCAGCTCCTCCAGGAGCGGGGCGGGCTCGAACCGTGGGCCCTGCTCCTCGCGGAGCCTGAGGGTGCGGTCCAGCACGCCACGGGGGTGCAGCGAGTCGGCGAAGCGCAGGAGGCCGCCCCGGAAGGGCGGGAATCCGGTTCCCATGATCATGGCCAGGTCCACGTCGGCGGCGCTCCGGGCCACGCCTTCCTCGAGGGTCCTCGCCGCCTCGTTGATCATCTGGATCACCAGGCGGCGCCGGATGGCGTCGGTGGGGACCCTGCCGCCGCGCTCAGCCGGGACGGCGGTGCCCAGGGCGTCGTAGACCGATTCGTCCACGCCCTTCTCCTTGCCTTTGTCGTAGGTATAGAAGCCCAGGCCCCCCTTCCGTCCCGGCCTTCCACTGCCGCCCAGGGCCACCAGCGAGGGGGCGGGTGCCAGCCGCTCCCCCAGCGCCGCGTACATGGTGGTGCCCACGTGGGTGGACACGTCGATCCCCACCTCGTCGACGAGGCGCAGGGGCCCCATGGGCATACCGAAGCCCCGGGCGGCCCGGTCCACCTCCTGAACGGTAGCTCCGTTGCCCAGGAGCCAGCCGGCCTCGTTGATGTAGGGAACCAGGATGCGGTTCACCAGGAACCCCGGGCTGTCCTTCACCACCACGGGGATCTTGCCCAGAGCGAGGGCCAGGGCGTACAGCGTGGCCACCGTGGCTTCGGAGGTCCGCGCTCCCCGCACCACCTCCACCAGGGGCATGCGGTGAACGGGGTTGAAGAAGTGCATGCCCCCGAAACGCTCCGGGCGGTCCAGGGCATCGGCCATGGTATCCACGGAGAGGGAGCTCGTGTTGGTGGCCAGCACGCAGCTGTCGGGGACCTTGCGCTCGGTCTCGGACAGGACGGCCTGCTTCACCTCCATCCTCTCCACCACGGCCTCCACCACCACGTCCGCCGCGCCGAATCCGGCGTAGTCCAGCCCCCCACTGACCAGCTCCATGCGGCGATCCGCCTCGCGGCGGGTGAGCTTGTGGCGCTTCACGCCCTTGTCGAAGAGGGAACGGGCGTGCTGCAGGCCGCCCGTGACGGCCTCGTGCCGGATGTCCTTCATCCGAAC
>JASFRY010000239.1:0-6776 GCA_050114675.1 Gemmatimonadota bacterium
GCCTCCTCCACCACCGAGCTGCTCTTCGACGATGTCTTCGTGCCCGGCGAGAACGTGCTGGGCGAGGTGGGCAAGGGCTACAAGGTGGCCATCGAGACCCTCAACGAGGGGCGCATCGGCATCGGCGCCCAGATGCTGGGCCTGGCCCAGGGGGCGCTGGACCACACGGTGCGGTACGTGCAGGAGCGGGAGCAGTTCGGGCGCACCATCGGTTCCTTCCAGGGGGTGCAGTTCCAGCTCGCCGAGATGGCCACGGAGATCGAAGCTGCCCGGCTGCTGGTGTACAACGCCGCCCGGCTCAAGGACGCAGGCGAGCCTTTCCTCACCCAGGCTGCCATGGCCAAGCTGTTCGCCTCCGAATCGGCGCAGCGCGTGGCCTCGCGGTGCATCGACCTCTTCGGCGGATACGGCTTCACCAAGGAGTACCCGGTGGAGAAGCTCTATCGCGACGCCAAGATCGGCACCATCTATGAGGGCACGTCCAACATGCAGAAGCAGACCATCGCCAAGATGCTGTTGAAGTGAAGGCGATCCAACGCAACCTCCTCATGGGAGCCACGAAGTGTTGACCCTGGTACCCTCCCTCGGCCTCCTCACCTTCGGCCTCGGGGAGATGCTTCTCGTCTTTGCGGTCGTCATGCTCCTGTTCGGCGCGAAGAAGCTCCCCGACCTGGCCAAGGGCCTCGGCTCGGGGATCCGCAACTTCAAGGGCGAGCTGAAGGGCCCCCCGGACGACGATTCGAACGGGAAGTAGGACGGAGCGTTGAGTCAGGACCCGCTGTCCCGGGTGGTCGTCGTCCTGGATCACCCGCAGAACGTCGTGAACATCGCCGGCGTCGTCCGGGTGATGATGAACTTCGGCCTGTCGGAGCTGCGCCTGGTGGAGCCCGACGACTTCGACACCCACCGCATCGAGGGGATCGCCCACAGGAGCACGCCCCTCATCGAGCGCACCACCCTCCACGGCTCCCTGGAGGACGCGCTGGCGGATTGCCGGTGGGTGGTGGGGACCACGGCCCGGGCCCGCACCGCGGGGCGCAACTACACCCGCCCGCGGAAGGCCGGCAAGGAGATCGTGGCCAAGGCGTCCGAGGGCCGCGTCGCGGTGGTGTTCGGCCGCGAGGACAAGGGGCTCTCCAACGAAGCCCTGGATCTGTGTCGCTCCGTGGTGATCATCCCCACCGACCCCGACTACTCCTCCCTCAACCTGGCCCAGGCCTGCCTGGTCCTGGCCTACGAGACCTTCATGGCCGCCGGCCTGGGCGATGAAGAGCTGCCCCGGGGCCGTCGCGCCACCCGCCCCCCGACCGCCGAGGAGCTGGAGCAGACCTTCCAGGCGCTGGAGGGGGGCCTCTCGGCCATCGATTTCTTCAAGGCCCGCAAGCCCGCCGCGGTGATGCGGACCCTGCGCACCATCGTCGCCCGGGCCGAGCCCGATCAGCGGGAAGCCAGGCTCCTGGCGGCGGTGGGCTTCGAGATCGGCAACTACATGGAGCGGCTCCAGGCCGGGTCGGGACCCGCCGACGGGGAGCGCCCTGGCCGGCCGGCCGAGACGAAGTAGCCGCCACGGGAAACATCTGATCTGCGCCGCAGCGCCGCTCCCGAAGACCCCCTGTGTCCGCTTGTTGTGACCACCTGAGTCGCCGCCTATTATGGGACAGCGATCGACTCGGCCATATACCGCGGCCCCACGGGCGCCCGCGGCCACGGTGGGTTCTCTGTCCATGGCGTCATCCGATGCGCGCGCCCAGCGCGCTCCCCGATCCAGCATAGGAGACCGTTATCAGGTTCTCCTCGAGATCGGGCGGACCCTTGCGGGTACCCTCAGCTTCGACGAGCTCTACGACGCGATCCATCGAGAGACGGCACGCGTGCTGGAGGCGTCGGGCTTCTACGTGTCCCTGTACGATTCCGCCAAGGACCAGGCCACCATCGTCTTCTTCGCCGACCGGGGCGCGGTCGAGCGGGTCAGCATCACCTATCGGGGCTCCGAGAGTCAGGTCATCCGGGAGCGCTGCGCCGTCCTGGTGGAAGACCGCCTCGACGACCTCTCTCTGATGCACCTGGGCGCCGACGCCGACGAGGACGTCACCCGCTCGGCCATCTCCGCGCCCATGACCCACAAGGGGCGCCTCCTCGGGGCGATCAGCGCCCAGAGCTACGAGCCCGGGACCTACACCGAGGAAGACCTCGCACTCCTCCAGGGCATCGCCGACATCGCCGCGGTGGCGGTGGACAACGCCCTCCACGTGGCCGAGCTGAAGCGCCGCCGCCGCGAGGCGGAGCAGATCGAGGAGATCGGGCGCGCCCTCACCAGCTCCCTGGACCCCAAGGAGGTGCTGGGCAAGGTGGTGGACGCCGTCACCAACGTCCTCGACGTGGACGGCGCTTCGGTATGGCTGTGCGAGGGGCCTACGGGTCGGCTGGGACGCGTGGCGGCCTCGGCGGGAGAGATCTCGCTTCCCGTGGGCATCACCTGGGACTTCCGGGGACCGTTGCCGGACCGGGTGTTCAAGGAGGGCCTCACCGTCGTGGTCGACGACCTGGCGGGGAGCGGCATCGTGCCCGAGGACCTCTTGGAGCACATCGAGACGGGGTCGGGGCTGGCGTCTCCCCTCACGGTGGCGGGCCGTGTGACCGGCGTGCTCACGGCGGGCAGCCATCACCTCCGCCACTTCACCGACGACGACATCGGCGTGCTCCAGCGGCTGGCGAGCCAGGCGTCGGTGGCGCTGGAGAACGCCCGGCTCCACCAGAACCTCCAGGCGCTCTCCCTCACCGACCCCCTCACGGGGCTCCCCAACCGCCGGCGTCTCCAGATCCAGCTGGAACAGGAGGTCGCTGCCGCGCGGCGGGGGCGACCCCTGGTGCTCGTGGTCTTCGACGTGGACGAGTTCAAGTACGTCAACGACGAGCTGGGCCACGTCTTCGGCGACGACGTCCTGCGCGCGTTCGCCCAGATCCTCCACGAGGAGAATCGGGCCATGAACCTGGTGGCCCGGTACGGAGGAGACGAGTTCGTGGCCGTCCTCTCCGATACCGACGAGGCCGGCGCCCGCCTGTATGTCGACCGGGTGGCCGAACGCCTCGAGACCGATCCCATCATGGCCCCCCACGGCATCACGGCCAGCACGGGCACCGCCGTCTTCGACCGGGCGACCATGAAGACCATGGACGACATCATCCACGCCGCCGACGCCGAAATGTACGAGGCCAAGGCCAGAAAGCGGCGACGCAGCTCCACCGCACCCACCTGAGCCCCGCCCCCATCGTGAGCCCTCCATCCTCCCCCGACGAGATCCGGGAGCTTCTCGACTTCGCCGTCGAGCTGGCCCGGGCCGCCGGCGACAACACCCTGCGCTACTACGGCCACCTGGTGGACTACGACGCCAAGGGGGACGGCAGCCCCGTGACCATCGCCGATCGCGAGGGGGAGGAGATGATCCGGCGACGCGTGGCGGAGCGCTATCCGGATCACGGCGTGCTGGGTGAGGAGCTCGGGGAGACGAACCCCGGCGCACGGGTCCGCTGGATCCTGGATCCCATCGATGCCACGCAGTCGTTCATGCGGGGCGTGCCCCTCTACGGTGTGCTCATCGGCGTCGAGGTGGAAGGCGAGCCCGTCGTGGGCGTGAGCCACTTTCCCCCGCTGGCCGAGACCGTTGCGGCCGGCAGGGGACTTGGCTGCTCGTGGAACGGGAGGTCGTGCCGGGTCAGCCCGGTGGGGCGTCTCGAGGATGCCGCGGTGCTCACCACCGACGTGGAGCGGGTGCTGAGCAGCGAGAAGGACCCGGGGTGGCGGGCGCTCCAGCAGCGCGCCGCGTTCTCCCGCACGTGGGGAGACTGCTACGGCCACGCCCTGGTGGCCACCGGGAGAGCCGAGGTCATGGTGGACCCGGTCATGAACCCGTGGGACGCGGGACCCTTTCTCACCATCATCACCGAGGCCGGCGGACGCTTCACCACCCGGGAGGGGGAGGCCACCATCCACGGAGGGTCGGGGATCAGCACCAATGGCATGCTCCACGACGAGGTGCTGGAGGTGCTGCGGGGGGCGTAGCGGACGGCCTCCGGACCCCGCCGGGGGCAGCGGGCGGTCAGCGGATGGATCTCTGGCGCCCGTTCTCCCGCACCACCTCGTACTCGAGCGACATGATCCCGCTCGCCGGATAGAGGGTGTGATCGGTGAGCCGCAGCACCGTCGGATTCATGGGCGGAGGGAGGAGGGGGATGCCGTCGCCCAGGAGGACCGGCACCACCGCCACCTCGACGGTGTCCACCTGGCCCATCTCCAGGAGCGTGTGGAAGAGGGCACCCCCTCCGAAGAGCCAGATATCCCTGGCCGCCGCGGACCGGATCCCGTCCAGGATCTCCCGGGTGGGCTCCGACACTATGGTGACGCGGGGATGCTCCTCCGGGGAAAGCGTGCGCGACACGACGTAGACCCGGCCCCACCCACTCATGTCTTGATCCGCCGGAAGGGCCTCGTACGTCCGCCGTCCCATCAGAAAGGTGTCGAAGCGCGCGAACAGGGCTTCGAAGTCCACGTCCGGGTCGTGGGGGATCCAGTCGTGCTCTCCGTGGGGGCCGGCGATGAAGCCGTCGAGGGTGGCGGCGACCTGGTAGCAGATCCTGGGCATGCGGCGACCTCAGCGCTCCAGCACGAAGGGATTCGACACCCGGTAGCGCTCCTCGAGGCGCTGTCCCTCGTCCCCGGCGCTGTCGGCCGGACGCGCGAAGGCCTGGGACCAGACCAGGCGGTACACCCCTTCGATCTCGGGAAAGACGAAGGCGGGCAACACGTTGGATCCGGGTGGCGCCCCCATGAGCGCCAGGGTGTCGGAGAACGTCGCCCCCGGCTCGATGACCACCGGAGGGCTCACGCACGGGGTGCCGAACGGCTCCCAGGCGTCGTACCACTTCCCGCTCCGCTCCTTCTGGAGCATGGGGCGGGTGTCGCCGCGGCAGTTGGAGAGGTAGACGGGGGCGCCGGTCTCGTTGCGGAAGGTGTAGGGGATCGTCGCGGCGAAGCCGATGCGGTTCTTCTCCACGCGGTAGCGGAGCTCCGAGGTCTGGAGGAGGGGCCGGGGGTCCCGCTCCACCCGGGGTGGTCCCGGGTGGCATGCGCTCAGGAGCGCGACGAGGAGGAGGAGTGTCCGCTTCATGTGCCGGGGTTCGGTAGCCATGCGTTCCGGGGACGAGCCGGTCTCGCCGGGAGTGCCCTCTTCAGTCGTCGTCGGGCCCGTCAGGGGGATCGGGAGGGGTGAGCAGGGTTTCGATCCCTTGCTTCAGATCTTCCAGCTCGGCTCGGCGGTCGCGCTCATGGCGAAGCGCCACCCAGCCGACGGTGCCGAACAGGAGCGCCATGCCCACGGAGAGGACGAAGATGACCTGGTCGCCGACCAGGACCAGCGCCGTCACACCCACGGCGAGCCATGCGGCGGCGCCCAGCACACCGGCCACCGTCCCCAGGACCCCACGATGCCGCCCGAAGAACGTATCGGGGACATCCATGCGATCCACCGCATCCTGGACCTCCATCAGTCGCTCCAGGTGACGTGGATCGGTGGGACGCGGGAACTTCGCCACCCGGTCGAGTGACAGATCCGGAAGCTCCGGATCCCCGGCGGCCAGCCATAGAAGCCGATCCGGTCGCCGGAGCTCGCGGAACAGCCACCACCCCGTCGGCAGGAGGGGAAGACCCACGAGCATGAGGTAGCGCAGGTCCGGTTCGCTCCACAGCGAAACCTCGAAGGCCGTGAACACGACGCACACCAGGACGAAGCCCACGCCCGCGATCCAGCGGGCGCGGCGCACGAGGTCCGGATCCTCCCATTCCTCGATGCCGCCTGGCGGATCCCGCATCGGTGCGTTCATGTCGACGACCTGCCCTCCAGAAGATCAAAGACCACGACGTGAGGAACATCGAGCCCATCGGTGCGCACGCCCACCACGTAGTCGTCGGCGACGTCGGTGATGCGGATGCCGTCAGGCACCGCGACCATCCCCAGGAAGCGGCGGTCGGGCCCGAAGACGCTCCAGGATTCGCCCTTCTCTCCCGGCGGCCCGTACTCCCGAATCCAGAAGTCGCCGTTCCAGCCCAGGAGGAAGCGGCGCACGAGCCTCCCGGCAAGGTCGTACTCGTCGACCTGATACGCCTCGGCCGTTCCCACCGCCCAGAGGGTGTCCTCGACGAGGAGCACGGCCCGCTTCCCCAGAAGCACGGACGAGGGCCGGCCGTCGACCCTGCCCATATCGGCGTCGGGAAAGACACCCAGCGTGTCCAGGAGCTCCCCGGAGGGCGTGACGTGGAACGCCGGCATCATGGCCCGGCCGTTCTCGAAGACGCCGCTGGTGAACCCACGGTTGAAGCGGCCCAGGAAGGGGTCGCCGTCCACGGAGCCCATCTCGAGGCGAGGCGAAGCGGCCAGGTGCCTGGCGTCCGCTTCGGTCCACGCAGGGCCGGTGCTCTCCACGACCAGGACGCCCGAGCTGTCCGACGTCACCGAAGCGGCAGCGGGCCTCTCCCCTGCGCCCACCCCACACCCCGCGGCCACGACAGCCGCGGCCGCCGTCGCCGCCGTCGCCGCCCAGAAGCGTCGCATGCCCATGGAAGAGCCTCCATCCGCAGGGGAGCCCGACGCGCGGGACAGGGCCGGTGCAGCCGCCGCGTGGGCCTCGATTACATCAATAGCCACCATCTCCGCACGTGTCACGGACTTCGTGGCCGGAAGCGGACGCGCGCCCACGTCATCCCTGTTCCAGCTTCTCGGGCC
>JASFRY010000240.1:0-6773 GCA_050114675.1 Gemmatimonadota bacterium
GAACGCCTCTTCAGCTCGAGATACGAAAGGGATGACGACGATGACGATGACGACGGAGCGGGAGCTGGACACGGAGCGGATGGAGATCTTCGCCGGGAAGGTCATGGGGGCCCTAAACGGGGGCGCTACGGCGCTGGGATTGAGCGTGGGACACCGTACGGGCCTCTTCGACACCATGGCCGGCATGGACCCGGCCCTCTCGGAGGAGATCGCGGAGCGCGCGGGTCTCCAGGAGCGGTACGTGCGCGAATGGCTTGGGGCCATGGTCACCGCGGGCGTGGTCCGGTACGACCCCGAGCTGGGCACGTATGAGCTTCCGGCCGAACATGGGGCGCTGCTCACGCGGGGAGCGCCCAGCAACCTCGGCGTCCACGCCCAGTACCTGGCGGTCCTGGGCGGCGTGGAAGACCGCATCGTGGAGTCCTTCCGCGAGGGTGGTGGCTGCCACTACCACGAGTACGACCGCTTCCACGAGGTCATGGCCGAGGACAGCGCCCAGGCGGTTGTGGCCCGCCTGGAGGCGGATATCCTCCCGCTGGTCCCGGGCCTCCAGGACCGCCTGGAGGGTGGCATCGACGTCCTGGACGTGGGGTGCGGAGCCGGCCGGGCGCTGTGCGCGCTGGCAGAGCGCTACCCCCGCAGCCGCTTCGCTGGCGTGGACCTCACCGAGGAAGCGGTGGCCCTGGCACGGGAGACGGCCGCCGCGCGGGGGCTGGGCAACGTCTCGTTCCGCGCCGCCGATGCCGCCGAACTGGACGACGTGGAGGCGTACGACCTGGTGTGCACCTTCGACGCCATCCACGACCAGGGCGACCCCGCCGGGGCGCTCCGGGCCATCCGACGGGCGCTGCGCACCGGAGGCACCTATCTCATGCAGGAGATCCGGGGCTCCAGCTACCTGGAGAACAACCTGGACCATCCGTTGGCGCCACTGCTGTACACCATCTCCTACATGCACTGCATGTCGGTGTCCCTGGCCGCCGATGGGGCGGGGCTCGGCACCATGTGGGGGCGTGAGCTGGCGGCACGGCTCCTGGCCGAGGCCGGCTTCGAGAACGTGGTGCGCCATACCCTCGACGACGACCCCATGTCCGAGTTCTACGTGATGCAGGTCTAGGGGACCCGGCCTACATTGTGGGAGGCGGCGATACGTATCGCCGCCTCCCCACACTTCTCGAACCCGGCATGTCGTGAGCCATCCCATCGTCATCTGGGGCGCCGGAGCCATGGGTGGCTCCATCGGCGCCGCCCTCGTCCGAGCGGGTCGCCCCGTCGTCTTCGTGGATCGCGACGAGGCGCACGTGCGCGCCATCCGCCAGCGAGGGCTCCGCATCACGGGGCCGGTGGACGCCTTCACCGTGGAGGCCGACGCCCGGCTGCCCCACGAGATGAAGGCGGGTCTGGAGACGGTGCTTCTGGCCGTGAAGGCCCATCACACCGAGGCGGCGCTGGACGACCTGGCACCGCTGCTCTCCGACGGCGGCTTCATCGTCTCGGTGCAGAACGGTCTCAACGAGGAGGTCATCGCGCGCCGCGTGGACGAGGCCCGCACCGTGGGGTGCTTCGTGAACTTCGGCGCCGATGTCATGGAGCCCGGTGTCATCCAGCGGGGCAACCGGGGCGCGGTGGTGGTGGGCGAGCTCGACGGCGCCTTCACGGAGCGCATCCAGTCGGTGCACGCGCTGCTCCGGATCTTCGAGCCCGACGCCGTGCTCACCGACAACATCTGGGGCTATCTGTGGGCGAAGCTGGCCTACGGGTCCATCCTCTTCGCCACCGCTCTCGCCGACGCGTCCATCGCCGACGTCCTGGACTCTGATGCCCACCGGCCCACGCTTGTGGCCCTGGCCCACGAGGTCATGGCGGTGGCCGGCGCCCGGGCTGTCCGGCCCGAGGCGTTCGACGGCTTCGACCCCGCGGCCTTCGCGCCCGACGCGCCGCTGTCCGACGCCCTGGCCAGCCTGGACCGTCTGGTGGCATTCAACCGGAGCTCGGCCAAGAGCCACAGCGGCGTGTGGCGGGATCTGGCCGTACGGAAGCGGAAGACCGAGGTGGACTCGCAGATCGCGCCCATCGCCGACGCCGGTGCGGAGGTGGGCGTGGACACGCCTCTGGTGCGGCGTCTCGTGGCGCTCATCCACGACGTGGAAGAGGGACGGAGATCCCAGAGCTGGGAGACGCTGGACGCCCTGGCGGAGTAGCCCCGCCCCGCGGCCCATCGTCGCCTTGCGGGGCCGGGCCCGTCGGCCCCGACGCGCTGGCTCGGGCCCTACCCGTCGGCTTCGTACGGGTCCGTGGGGTCCATGGCGTCCAGCTCCACCAGGAAGTCGGCCAGCCGGGACGTGACGGCGTCGAAGAACGCCTCACCTTTGGCCGCGGTGGCGGGGGCCGGATTCCCGACACCCGTGTCGTCGGTGACCCGGGTCCACTGTCGCGGGGCCCACGCCCACCGCTCCCGGAAGGCCGCCACGCTCCACGGACGTGCCCTCCCCGGACCCGCGTCCTCCAACGGGCGGACCAGGTCGGCGTGGAGGTGGAGCATGAGGCTCGTTTCCAGCTCCCCCGCGTGGTCGCCGGGATCTTCGAACATCTCTCCCAAACCCGGGATGCCGTACCAGCTCACCGTACAGAGGAAGAGCGGCGTCTCGGCCTGGAGCTCACGGATCATCTGTTTGAAGTCGTTCCCGCCGTGCCCGTTGAGCACCACGAGCTTGGAGACGGCGTGGGCCTCCAGGCTCTCCACCACGTCGGCCAGCACCCGGGCCTGGGTGCCGGGTTTCATGTTCACGGTCATCGGGATGTCGAGCTGCTGGGTGTTCACCCCGAAGGGCACGGTGGGGAGCACCACCACGCGGGCGCCCCGCTTCCACGCCTTGCGGGCCGACTCCCGGGCCACGGCCGTCGACTCGTAGCAGTCCGTGCCGTAGGGAAGGTGCAGGTTGTGGGCTTCGGTGGCGCCCCACGGCAAGACGGCCACGTCGTACGGATCGTGGCGCACGGTGGCCCACACGGCCTCGGAGAGCACCCACGGACGGCCGCCCATCAGCCGGGCCCCGCCGAATCCGCGAGGGAAGGCGCTCCCTCCTGACGGATGATCCCGCCGCCGGGCAGGCGCACCTCCCCACCCAGCTGGAGCACGAGCGGGAGCTGGTCGATGTAGTCGGCGGCGCGGGTGATCCGTCCCCGGTCGATCTCCAGGATGGTCACCCCGTTGAGCACCACGTCCCGGCCCGTAGCTACGGGCACCCGCGTCCCGATGGGCTTGTCCTGGATGCCGCTGAAGACCCACTCGGCCACCGCGCCGGTCTCCGAAGCGTGCACCGCCGTGACGTCCACGCTGATCCCCGTAGCCCAGTCGTGGACGTGCCGGATGTACCCTTCGATCTCGTCGATGCCGCGGTACTGGATCTCGTTGGGAAAGTCGTCGTAGACGGCGTCGGGATAGAAGAGGTCGGCGAGCTGCGACGTCTCCCCCGCCTCCCATACCGACATGAGGGTGCGGGCCACCACTTCGTTTCGCGCCACCGTGGGAGACGGCCCGTCGGAGGCGCGACAGGAGGCGCCCGCCAGGGCGGTGGATGCCAGGGCCCCCACGGCGGCCAGCCGCACGAGGCCGCGGCGGGGGTGGAGGGGCGGAGTCATGACACTGCTCCCGACTCGAGGATCGTAGCCGTGGTCACCACCTGCCCCGCGTGCCGGGCGGCGTGCTCCCCCATGTGGTAGAGGATCCCGCGTACGGTGGACGGAAGGCGCACCCGTCCCACTTCGCGGGCTTCGTCCAGGCGACCCGGATCGGAGCGGCGCAGGGTGTCCAGCGCTCCTTCGAAGCTCCTGTGGAGGTCTACCAGGAGCCCATCCATGGCGCCTGGGACGTCGTGGGCGCCCTCGCGCTCCAGGTGACGCCGCTGCTCCTCGCTCAAGGGAAGGTCCAGCGCCGTGGCCAGGAGGCGGTCCGTGCTCCCGGCCAGGTGGTATACGTGGTAGGCGACCGAGGCCACGCCTCCCGGGCGGGCCCGGAGCTGGGCCTCGGTGAGGCGACCGGCCGCGGCCTCGATCTCCTCTCTGGCCTGCAGCAGGGCGTGGGCCACGGGCTGCAACGCCTCCGGCACGTCCGGGACCGGGCCGCGCAGCCACCGCCCGGGGCTCACGGCTCGACCTCCATCCCCACGCCCGTAGGCGTCAGGACCAGGCGCGGCATGATGGCGGGCACGCTCAGGCCGCCCAGGTCGGCCAGCGCGGCATCCACGGACTCCCGCCCCCGGAGCTGCTCCAGGGTGCGAATGGTGGGAAAGACCATGGGGAGGGAGCTCTCCCGGTTTCGGCGGAGGGCCGCGTCGGGAGTGAGCCACACCGCGTCGGTCATCTCCCTGGGATCCACGATGGCCCGGGCCCCGGCATGGACGCCCGCGGCGAAGAAGCGGGTGTCGTAGCGCCGGGGCTCGGCCTCCGGGGTGATCCAGTGGGCGAGGTACTCCACCGCTCCCCCGTCCAGGCGGAAGCCCAGGCGGTCCAGGGCCTGGGCGAAGGTGAGGCGCTCCTCCATGAGGTCGTCTCGGACCGCATCCACCTCGGGGTCCTCCGCCGCGGTGGCCGCCGGCGTGCCGTCTTCCCCTCTCCCCACGAGTATGCCCGTCTCCTCGAAGGCTTCCCGCAGGGCGGCCAGGTAGTAGGCGAGAGCGGGCGGATCTCCGTCGGGGAGCTCCAGGCGGCGGGCGGCGGTGGGCCCGTCCAGGCCGTCCAGGTAGTCCGTCACGCGTTCCCCGGCGTCGGATCCGTCGACGCGCCCGCCGGGAAAGACGTAGGCCCCGGGCACGAAGCCCGCGTTCCGGTTCCGCCGGAGCAGGAGCACCTCCATCCCCTCGCGGCCGTCGCGCATGAGGACGATGGTGGCGGCGGGCCTTGCGGCGACGGGCACCCGCGGCGGATTCCTGACGCTCTGTACGAAGCGGTCGGGAAGGCGGTCGAAGGGGATGACGAAGTCGGCCATGACGTACTCCTCAGTGCCCTGCCGCCATGCCGTCCTTCCGTGGATCGGACGCCGCGGCCCACCCCCGCTCCAGCTTCATGACCGCCTGGGCACCGCCAAATGCGATCCCCTCCGGGTCGCGGAGCGTGTGCCCCATGGCGCCCAGCCGCTGCGCTACGCTGTCGGGGAGGTTCTCGATGGCGACAGTGGTGCCGCTGAGGTGGCGGAAGCGCGGGGCGTCGACGGCTTCCTGGAGGTCCATCCCGAACTCCAGGAGGTTGAGGAGCACCTGCACCTGGCCCTGGGGCTGCATGGAGCCGCCCATGACGCCGAAGGACAGCCACGGCTGGCCCCCCTTGGTGACGAAGGCCGGGATAATGGTGTGGAAGGGGTGCTTGCGGGGCGCCAAGCGGTTGGGGTGCCCCTCCTCCAGGGTGAAGCCGGCGCCGCGGTTCTGGAGCGCGAAGCCCGTGCCGGGGACGACGACGCCCGAACCGAAGTACTCGTAGATGGAGCAGATGAACGAGACCATGTTCCCGTACTGGTCCGCCACCGAGAGATAGATGGTCTCGCTCTGGGTCGCCGGGTTCCCGGGGTCGGGGCGGTCCGCCGCGTGGTCCGGGTCGATGAGGGCTGCGCGCGTCCGGACGTAGTCGGGATCGATGAGAGCCCGGGGGTCGATCTCCATGGACGCGGCGTCGGCCACGTAGCGGTCCAGGTCGGCGTAGGCGAGCTTCTTGGCTTCGATGAGGGTGTGGAGGTAGCGGGCCGAGTTGTGCCCCATGCCCTTCAGGTCGAAGCCCTCCAGCATCTCGAGCATCTCGAGGGCGGCCACGCCCTGGCCCGCCGGCGGGAGCTCCCAGAGTGTGTAGCCCTTGTAGTCCACCGAGAGGGGATCCACCCATCGCACCTTCTGGTCCCGCAGGTCCTCCAGCGTGAGCCATCCACCGAGGCTGTCCAGCCCGGCGATGATGTCGCGTCCCAGCGCTCCCCCGTAGAAGGTGGACGAGCCCTCGTCGGCGATCCGCTGGAAGGTGTGGGACAGGTCGGGATTCCTGAACCACTGGCCGGCATGAGGGCCTTCTCCGTCCAGGAGGAAGGTGGCGGCAGCCCCCGCGTTGCGCCGGAGCACGTCCGCGTTGTTGCGCCAGTCCTGTGCGATGATGGGTGTCACGGGGAAGCCCTCGTCGGCGATGCGGATGGCGGGCTGGAGGACCTCTTCCATGGTCATGGAGCCGAAGCGGTCCAGGAGTGCCTGCCACCCGGAGAGAGCGCCGGGGACCGTGACGGAACGAGCGCCCCGGTACGGGACGCGGTCCTCGCCTGCGGCCACGAGGGCGTCCACGTCCACCTTGGACCCGGAGCGTCCGCTGGCGTCGAGCCCTACGAGCCGGCCCTCGTCCGCGGACCACACCAGGGCGAACATGTCGCCGCCGATCCCGGTCATGTACGGCTCGGTGACGTTCAGCACCGCCGCCGCGGCCACCGCCGCGTCGAAGGCGTTTCCCCCGTCCTGCAGGATCTTCAGCGCAACCCCGGTCGCCAGGGGCTGGCTGGTGCCCACGGCGCCGCGTGGCGCGTACACGGTGGAGCGGCCGGACCGCGTGGCAGGGCTGGTCACCTGGGCGAGGGCGGGCTGGGCCGCCAGGGCAAGGGCGAGGAGGGCGTTGAGCGTCCGCATGGGGTTTCCTTGCGTTTCATGGCGTGGGAGGGGAGCGTGGCGCGTCGGGGCTGCTCGTCAGGCTTCGCGCTCCAGGAGGCACACCTCGCCGTCGCAGAGCTCCCGGATCTTCTCCACCTCTTCCCG
>JASFRY010000241.1:0-6773 GCA_050114675.1 Gemmatimonadota bacterium
CCAGGAGGTCGAGGGAGGCTTCCAGGATGGCGCGGTCAGCGCGTCGGCTCCTGGGTCGACCCCGGGTCGCCACGCGGCCGGGGGGTGCTGGGGCGTCGGTCATGGCATCTCCTAATACGGAACGCTGTCGTATCGTATCGGTAACCTACACCGACGTCTTACGATACGCAAGTGTTCCGTATTCCGGCCGGATCAGCCCTTGAGCACGCCCAAAGGACGGAGTCGGGCCACCTTCCGACCGATCCCGGCCCGGTGCACCACCCCCACCACGTCGGCCACGTCCTTGTACGCCTCCGGGACTTCCTCGGCCACCGTGGCCCCTGACGTTGCGCGAACCTCGATGCCCTGCTCGTCGAACTCGCGCCTCAGGTCCCGGCCCCGGGTGTGGCGCTTGGCCTGGCGGCGACTCATGCGGCGGCCCGCTCCATGGCAGGTGGAGCCGAACGTCTCGTCGTAGGCACCCTGGGTGCCGAGGAGGACGAAGGAGTAGCGCCCCATGTCCCCGGGAATGAGCACGGGCTGCCCCAACGCACGAAAGCGCTCCCCCAGCTCGGCGTGCCCCGGCGGGAACGCGCGGGTCGCGCCCTTCCGGTGGACGCACAGCGCCCGCTCCCGTCCACCCACGGTGTGGCGCTCGAACTTGGCGTTGTTGTGGGACACGTCGTAGACCAACTCCAGGCCCAGATCTGCCTCCGAGCGGCGAAAGACCGTCTCGAAGGCCTCCCGGACCCGGTGCCCCATCATCTGTCGATTGGCGAACGCGAAGTTGGCCGCCGACCGCATGGCTCCCAGGTATCGCCGGGCTTCCGGTGACTCCAGGGGGGCGCACGCCAGCTGACGGTCCGGAAGATCGATGCCGTACCGCCGCGCCGCACCCAGCATCACGTCCAGGTAGTCGTCGCATACCTGGTACCCGAGCCCCCGGGAGCCCGAGTGGATGAAGATGGTCACGGTTCCCACATCCAGGCCCAGGGCATGCGCCGCACCGTCGTCGTACGTCTCGTCCACCCAACCCACCTCGATGAAGTGGTTCCCGCTCCCCACCGTTCCCACCTGGTCGCGCCCCCGCTGAATGGCCCGATCGCTCACCTGGTCC
Source organism: Gemmatimonadota bacterium (assembly GCA_050114675.1). Lineage (GTDB taxonomy): Bacteria > Gemmatimonadota > Gemmatimonadetes > Longimicrobiales > Gaopeijiaceae > SZUA-318. Next base: position 1,097 of record JASFRY010000241.1, read on the forward strand.
GGATCGGCGCCGTCCAGGGCCCCCCCGCTCTCGATGCGCTCCAGGTCCTCCTGGCGACCGAAGCCCTGGGCCACCGCCCAGCCGGCGCCTTCCCGGAGGATGCGGCGAATGTCCGCCGGCCGGAGGACGAACTTCTTGTACCCCCGCCCTACGCCTGCGGGTATGGTGCCAAAGAGCTCGTCCATGAGCGGCGAGATCCGCCCGCGCACATCCTCCACCCTGAGGTGGGACCGGAGGAGTCGCACGCCGCAGTTGATGTCGTAGCCCACGCCTCCGGGCGAGATGACCCCACCTTCGTCGGGATCGAATGCCGCCACCCCTCCGATGGCGAAACCGTAGCCCCAGTGGATGTCGGGCATGCCGATGGAGCGTCCCACGATGCCCGGGAGCATGGCCACGTTGGCCACCTGCTGCACCGCCTGGTCACCCCGGATGTCCTGCATGAGGCGCTGATCGGCGAAGATGAGGCCTTCCACGCGCATCTTCCCCTGGCGCGGAATGAGCCACCGATACTCGTCCAGGCGCCGGACTTCCAGTCTCGGCTCGGTCTTGCTCATGGGTTCGTCTCCGTGGCCGCGAGGAAGGCTCGGAGCAACGGCGTCACACGTCGAAGATCACCCGCGCGAACCAACCTTCGCCGCTTCGTTCCGCGACCAGGCCGTGGAGCGTCACGCCCTTGATCTCCCGGACCGGCTCGCCGGTGGCCGACGTCGTCATGACCTGGGCGTCCAGGCCCACGTCCGTGAGCGTCCGGAAGCTCGCACCCGCGAAGGAGCGTCCTTCCATCTCCCGCCAATGGAGGACCTCCCTCAGCCAGGCACGCATGAGGGCCGGGAGGTCCGAGGACGCCAGTCTGACGTCCCTGGACTCGGAGGACGCCGGTGTGACGTCCGCCTCATACTCGCCCTCAACGAGCCACACCGCGCCCAGCGCTGCGCGCCTGAAGAGCGCGGTCAGGGTGGACGCCGTGACCTCCATGCCCACGTCGGCCGTGTGGTCCAGGAGGGTGACACCCGGCGGCGCATGCTCGGTGCTCATGCTGAAGCTTGGGGCCCGAGGGTCCCCGGAGGCAAGCCGGCGACGGGACGCGTGACGCCCCCCGGACCACCGTGCACCTCTTCCCTTCGTCCGTTGGACGACGTGCGCGGGCCCCGGGCTCGTCACACCGGCGCGCCACGCCTGCCCGGCGAGACGGTCCGCCGCACCCAACGGGTCACGAGTCCCCCCACGCCCTGGCGATCGTTGAGGGCATTCACGCACGCGGCCACGAAGGCGTACGACAGCCGGGACGAGCGCCCCCACTCGACGATGCGCACGCCGCGTCCGGTCTCGTGAAGATGGTGGCGCAGGAGCCGGGTCACCCGGAACTCCCGCTCGAACGACTCGCGGGCCAAGGCGGGGTAGGCGTCCAGCCCCCCGTCCTTCCAGGCCCGGGCCAGGAGCGCCGCTGACCGGAGGGCGTTCTGGATGCCCTCCCCGGTGAGGGGGTCGGCGAGGCCCGCGGCATCGCCCAGGAGCGCGAAGTCCTCGCCGGCGATGCACCGATAGTCACCGTGGCCGTACCATGCCGTCCCGATGACGGCCCCGGCCCGCTCGGCGTCGCGGACCTCTTCCTCCTGCCGGATACGGTAGCCGTCGATCTCCCCGTCCAGCCGCGGCCGACGCCACGTGCCCTGGGGCACCACGATGCCCACCGATCGGTGGTCCGCACGAGGGAAGTCCCAGAGGTAGCCTGCCACCTCGGCGTAGAGGCGCAGATACACCGTGTCGGGTGTCGGGCCGGCGCCGATGGGGTACGCCACCCTGGTGGGCGCAAGCTCCACCCTGAACGTGGGAGCCGCCGTTCGACGGACCAGGCTGGCGGCCCCGTCGGCGCCTACCAGAACGGACACGGTCACGTCGCCGTCGGAGGTGACGAGTCGCCATCCGCCCCGGGTTCGCCGGACCTCGCGCACCTTGCGGGAGAGGTGCACCGCGCCGGCGCTCCGGGCCCGCTCGAGCTGCCACCGGGCCAGCGCCTTGCGCGAGACCATGCGGATGGGCCGCTCCAGCGGTACGACCAGGCTCCTCCCGGGACGGACCTCCACCCGGACCGTCGTGGTGAACCGGGCCATGGGCTCCAGCTCCTCCAGCTCCGGGACCTCGTCGAACGCCGACGGTGTCAGCCCCCCACCGCACGGCTTCTCCCACGGTGCCCTGGGGTCCAGGAGCGCCACGTCCACGCCGATTGCGGCCAAGAGCTCCGCCGCGCGGGCCCCGGCCGGGCCCGCCCCCACGATGCCCACTTCGGCGGCCTGCCGCATAGGGATGTTTCTCCGTTTGTCTTCTTGCCCCCATCTATAAGAAAAGGGCCCGCCGCCCCGGGGAAGGGGCGGCGGGCATGTCTTCTTCTTCTTCGGCCCGATCCGGTTCCGCTTTCACCGGGACGAAGCCGGCGAGGCCATGCATCGCGAAGCACGCATCGGCGCGGGAGCTCCGGCGAGGCCCCACCCTCCTTGGCCTCCGGGCGCTACCCTGCAGCGGCCGCCCGAGGAGATGACCGCCCGCCACGCGTCCTCTCCCGCCTCACGACGGCGTCGGCCACCCGTTCGGCGTCGCGGCCCACTCCGTGGATCATGGCCGACGAAAGGGCGTGCAGGAAGAAGAGGCCGACGAAGAAGAGGCCCGGATGGCTCGGGACGATGCCTGCGTCGTGCATGGGATCTCCCTCTTCGAACACCGGGAGATCGATCCAGTCGAACCCGGCATGGAAGCCCGTGCACCACACCACGTTGGCGACGTCCAGCACATCGCCGCTCTCGAGCAGAGGAAGGCCGTTCTCCACGCCGGCCGTCCGGCCCACCCATCGCACGCCGGCCCGTTCGAGGTCCCGGGCACGGGTGCGAATGCGGGGCCCGCCGTGATGGAGGATCTTGCGGCGGAATCGGCGCCCCCAGGGTGTGTCCACCGTAAGCACCCGGTAGAACAGACCCCGGAGCACCAGGCGTACCAGGACCAGGCGTCCCAGGAAACCTCCGATGCGGAAGGGCATCTGGCCCGTGTCGCGTCCCGACATCCAGACGCGGTGGCTCCGTGCCAGCTCCATGGCGATCTCGGCACCCGAGTTTCCCGCACCCACGATGAGCACGGGCCCCTCGCGCAGCTGGCCGGGATTCCGGTAGTCGGCCGAGTGGATCTGGACGATGCGGGGGTCGAGTTGCTCGGCGAACCCGGGAATCTTGGGCTTCTGGTAGTCGGCCATGGCCACCACGACGTTGTCGGCCTCGAAGCGCCGATCCCCGGCCGTCACGAGATACCGCTCTCCGCTCCGGGTGAGGCGTTCGACACGCGTCCCTGTCCGGACGGGCAGCTCGAATCGCGCCGCGTACGCCTCCAGGTAGTCGCCCATCTCGTCCTTGGTGGGGAATGCGTGCCGATCTCCGGGGAAGGGCATGCCGTCGAGACCGCTGAATCCCGCCGGCGTGAAGAGACGGAGCGAGTCCCACCGCTCGCGCCAGACGTCGCCGACCCGCTCGCGGGCTTCCAGGATGACGAAGGGGCCATGGTCCTTGCGAGCCAGATGGTAGCCCACCGACAGCCCGGCCTGGCCGCCGCCGATGACCACGGTCTCCACGGCTTCCGGTTCGAGAGTACGGGCGTCGCTCTTCATGAGACCTCCTTCGCTCGGGGCATCCCTCTGACCATAGCGCGAAGGCCCCGCGCTCCGCTTCGGGCAAACTGACCAATTGTCGGCGGGGTGCCGTATGGTCATTTCCACGCAGACCGAGGCAAATGAGAGGAGGTTCGCGCGCCGCTCCCACTCCGGGACGTGGAGAGAGGGCTGCGCCTCAGAAGTCCACCAGGTTGTGCTGGTGCGCGTAAGCCGTGGCAGCGGCCCGGGAGCTGAGACCGAGCTTGCGGAAGATGTTGGCCAGATGGCGGGCCACGGTTCGCTCGCTGATGGACAGATCCCTGCCCACGGCGCGGTTCGTCATCCCCGTGGCCACCAGGGCGAGGACCTCCCGCTCACGAGGCGTGAGACCATGCGGGTCACGCCGGGTGGAGCGACGCAGGGCCTCGAGCTCCGCAAGGTCGGGCGCGGCACCCAGGCGCTGGAATTCCATCCGCGCCGCGTCGAATTCCAGCGTCGCCCCCTCCTCGTCGCCCAGCGCCCGGCAGGCTCGGCCCACGAGCACCCGGACCCGAGCCGCCGCATGAGGCGCGTCCAGGGTTCGCCACGCCCGCCATGCCTGTCGGAGGTGGCCCAGGGCCGAAGACGCGTCGCCCGCTTCGAGATCGATGGCGCCGCGGGCCTCGGAAACCATGGCCCCCAGGAGCTCGCCTGCGCACGACGAAGAGATCTCCTCCAGTTCCTCGCAGGCACGCCTGGCCTCGTCCAGCTCGCCCCTCTGGATCTCGATGTGCACCCGGGCGGGGAGGAGCATGACGCGCTTCAAGCGGCGTGGCGTCTCCGCGAGCGCGCGCCGCAGAGCAGCAGCCGCTGCGCTCAGGTCACCCTGCGCCAACCGGAGGAGCGCCAGGCCCGGCTGCGGCTCATGGCCATTGAGGCTCGCGGCATGGTAAGCTTCCTCCGCCGCCGCGAACTCGCCCCGGAGCCTGTGGACCTCGGCCCGGGCATAGTGGGCGAGCCCGACCCCGAGGGTCGGGGCCCCGCGGGACAGGTCGTCGGATGCGCGACGGGCTTCGGAAAGCGCGTCGGACCACCGGCCGCGGAGACGGAAGATCTCCGACTGATACACCCGGCATTCCCCGCGGTAGGCCACCATGTCGGGCTGTCGCCCACACCATCGTGCCAGCGCCGCGGTCCACTCGCGGACGCGCCCCAGGGCCCACACCTCGCGACAGGCGCCGATGACGCTGCAATAGACGAGTCCCGTGGCGACGGGAGAGAGCTCGTCCGAGGTCACCGTGACCATGGCCTCGTCCAGCAGCGCCAGTCCCTCCGCGATCCGCCCCTGGCGCAGCACGGCGCGTCCCCGGAGATGGAGGCTCAGCGCCAGAAGGTCGGGGTCGCCGAAGCGCTGGGCCACGGCCAGGGCCTCGGCGGCGATGCGCTCCGCCGCCTCGTTGTCCCCATTCGAGAACCGCGCCTGGCCCGAAGGAAGGAGGAGATATCCCCGCTCCACCGATGCTTCCGGCTCGTCCTCCACCAGGCGTGCCGCCCGCCCGAACCAGCCCGTCGCCTGAGCCGCCTCTCCCCTCGTCGCCAGGTGGAGTCCCATCCAGAAGGCGCACCGGACCGCGGCAGCACGCTCTCCGGCGTCCAGGTGGGCCTGGTGGGCCGCCTGCATCGCCTGGAGGAAGTCCTCCTCCTCTCCCACCAGATAGGACGCCAGGGCAAGACGCCACAGATCGCCGCCCCCGAGCGCCGATGCCTGGGCTGCAGCGCCGAGCGCCTCGTGGGCGTCCCGCCAGGACCGCCGCTCGAAGGCGGTGCGTCCTCTCTCGAGAAGGGGTGGGCTCGATTCCACGTCACACCGGGCAGAGGTGATGGCGTCGCACGTCCCACAGGATGCGGGCCACGCTTCGTTCGGGAAAGGCCGCGCTTCCCCCCGCGCTTCCCCCCGTGTGGGCGCCGTGCCCCTCCCGCCCGGCTCCCGCGGACCCGGTCCGATGGAACATCCCGGCCTCTTCGGCCAAGACTGTCGTTACCGGAGCCGATCGGCACGGGACGCGA
>JASFRY010000242.1:0-6772 GCA_050114675.1 Gemmatimonadota bacterium
GCGGACCACCAGGCGGGCGAAGACCGTGGCCATGCGGCCGTGGAGGGCGGCGTTCCCGATCCAGTCCTTTCCCGCCTCCTCCCGGGGCGTACGGATCACCAGCTCTCCGGTGGCGGGATCCCACGTGGCGGTGGTCTCCAGGTCACGGACGTTGGAGCCGTGGGCGCTCTCGGTCATGGCGTAGCAGCCGGGGAGCGCCAGGGTGCCGATGTCCCGGAGATAGCGCTCGTGGTGCTCTCTGGTGCCGAGCTGTAAGACGCTTCCGCCGAAGAGTCCGAACTGGACCCCGAACTTCACCAGGATGCTCAGGTCGCCGAAGGCCAGCGTCTCGAAGATGGCGACGGCACCGGGGGCGTCGTCCCGCCCGCCGAAGTCGGCGGGATAGCCCCACGCTCCGTAGCCCCGCTCTGCCAGCGCACGCACGGCGTCGAGGACGCGCTTCCGGTACTCGGGCAGGGAGGTGCCGGGCGGGATCCGGAGCGTGGGGGTCTCAAGGAGGGCGAGGATCTCGTCCCGCAGCGCGCGGTGGTCGGCATCGAGGAACGCGCGCAGCCCCCGCGCATCGAAGGCTGGCGGCGAGGCTCCGCGGCCACTCTCCGGCGGGGCCGAGCCCACGAGCCGGCGCGCCGCGTCGGTTCCCACGACGCCCAGGGCGCCCTCCAGGGCCCGGAGCTCCTCGAGCGCCGTCCCCGTCGCACCGGCAGGAGCGCCTCCCGCCGCCGCCAGCACCCCCCCCAGGTCGGCCAGCGAGCGGGTGGCATCCCCGTCTTGCGGGCGCACGAGGGCCCGGGCCCGGCGCTCCAGGCCATGGAGGTCGCCGGGCGACGGCGGCGCGTCGGGGTCGAGCCACGTCGCCACGGCGGTCCGCTGCGCATCGCTCAGCCAGGAGAGGCGCGCCAGGGAGCCTCGCAGCGCCGCGACTTCGTCGGGGGAGAGCACGCCGTCCTCCCACGCCGCGTATGCCATGGGCAGGACGGGGAGGAGGGCCGGGTCGTCGGGCCAGGGCTTGCCGTCGCTGGATGTCACGCGATCCTCTCGGAGCGGGGGGTGGGGACTCCGCTTGAACCCTTGACCCTCTGCGGGGGTTCGCGCAACGTCACCGTCCTGCCCGTTCCGGGCCTCGCGGGCCATCCAAGGAGACGAGATCAGAGCATGGCCAAACCACTGGTAGGCGTCATCATGGGCTCCCGCTCGGACTGGGGGACCATGGAGCACGCCGTGGAGACGCTCCGGGCGCTCGACGTCCCCCACGAGGTTCGCGTGGTGTCGGCGCACCGGACGCCCGACCTCCTCTTCGAGTACGCCTCCACCGCCGAGGAACGAGGGCTGGAGGTCATCATCGCCGGGGCGGGCGGCGCGGCACACCTTCCGGGCATGGTCGCCGCCAAGACCGTGCTCCCGGTGTTCGGCGTACCTGTCCAGTCCCGGGCGCTCCAGGGCCTGGATTCCCTCCTCTCCATCGTCCAGATGCCGGGCGGCATTCCCGTGGGCACCCTGGCCATCGGGAAGTCCGGCGCCACCAACGCCGCGCTCCTGGCCGCCGCCGCCCTGGGCGCCAAGCATCCCGAGATCCGGGAGGCGCTCCGGCGCTACCGGGAGGAGCGGACCCGGTCGGTCCTGGACGATCCCGATCCCCGCGTCGAGCGGTAGCGCAGTCGTGAAGGTCGGCATCATCGGTGGCGGCCAGCTCGGCCGCATGCTCGCGCTGGAGGGGCGGCGGCTGGGGCTTCGCTTCCGCTTCCTGGAGCCCAAGGAGCCCGCTCCGGTGGATGATCTGGGCGAGGTGGTACGAGCGCCCTACGACGATCCCGAGGCCCTGGACCGGTTCGTGGACGGCCTGGACGTGGTGACGTACGAGTTCGAGAACGTCCCCGTCCAGTCGGCCCTGCGCCTGGAGGAGCACGTCCCGGTACACCCGGCGCCCTCGGCGCTCCGGGTGGCGCAGGACCGGCTGCGGGAGAAAGAGGCGTTCGTGGATGCGGACATCCCCACCTCCCCCTTCGTGGGGGTGGATTCGCTGGACGCGTTACGGGCCGGCGTGGAGGCGATCGGCCTCCCGGCGGTTGCGAAGACCCGCCGCTTCGGATACGACGGGAAAGGGCAGGCGGTGCTCCGCACCCGGGCCGACGTGGACGACGCCTGGGAGGAGGTCGGCGGCGTACCCCTCCTCCTCGAGGGCTTCGTGGACTTCCGGCGCGAGCTCTCCATCCTCTCGGTGCGGGCTGCGGACGGCTCGTGCGTGTTCTACCCCCTGGTGGAGAACGTCCACCGCGAAGGGATTCTGTGGATCAGCCGCGCCCCCGCCGCCGACGTGCCGCCGGAGCTCCAGCACGAAGCCGAGGAGCACGCCCGGCACTTCCTGGAGAAGCACGACTACGTGGGCGTGCTGGCCATCGAGCTCTTCCACGTGGACGGGGGCCTCATGGCCAACGAGATGGCGCCCAGGGTTCACAACTCGGGCCACTGGACCCTGGACGGCTCGGTGGTGAGCCAGTTCGAGAACCACGTGCGCGCCGTGTGCGGCCTCCCCCTGGGGAGCACGGCGTGCCGGGGCCCCTCGGCCATGCTCAACTTCCTGGGCTGGGTGCCTCCCCTGGAGGACGTGCTCCGGGTGCCGGGTGCCCACGTGCACCTGTACGACAAGGCGCCCCGTCCCGGCCGCAAGGTGGGACACGTGAACGTCACGGGCGCCGACGTGGCCGAGGTGGAGGCGAGGCTCCAGCGCCTTCTGGCGCTCGCGAAGGGCTGACGCCTCCGCGCGGCCACATCCGGGACGCGGCGGACACAGCGTGCCGTCGCTCTTCCTGAAACCCGCCGGAATACCCCTCCGTAGGGAATTTTGACTTTGTCAAAATAACCACCTGGGAGCACGGGGATGCCATCACGCCCGCAGCAGATCGGGGACCTGGAGGAGCTGGTGCTCCTGGCGGTCCTTCGCCTCGGCGACGACGGGTGGGGGGCGCGGATCCGCGACGAGCTCCGTGACGAGGCGAGCCGCACGGTCTCCATCAGCACGATCTACGTGACCCTCATGCGCCTGGAGGAGAAGGGGCTGGCGCGCTCGTGGATGGGAGAGCCCACCGGCGAGCGCGGGGGCAAGGCCAAGCGCTACTTCGCGGTGAGCCCGGAAGGGGTGCGGGCGTTGGAGGCGTCGCGGGCGGTCCGCGAGCGGATGTGGGAAGGGGTCCCCGAACAGGGGGAGGCCCATGCGCCGTAGCGCTTCGCCGCCGTGGCTGGCCTCCGCGCTGGCTCGAGGCCGGCTTCCCGAGGAGCTCGCCGAGGCGGTGGTGGGAGACCTGGAGGAGGAGTACCGGCTCCGCATTCTGCCCGCACGAGGGCGCATGCGTGCCGATCTCTGGTTCTGGGGGCAGGTGGTGGGGCTGCGCGCCGGGACGCTGCGGAGGATCTCCCGGCGTCTGAAGGCCATGCGGCCCACGTGGGAGCGGAACCGCCCACGCAGGGTGGGGAGCGAAGAACCCGATTTCTGGAGCCGGATGCCCATGCGTCCCGAAGATCTCAGGTACGCGGTGCGCCGCCTGGCGCGGAGTCCCGGATTCACGCTGGTGGCCGTCCTTTCGCTGGCGCTGGGTATCGGCGCCAACACGGCCATGTTCAGCATCGTGAACGCGGTGCTGATTCGGCAGCTGCCCGTGAAGGACCCTGGCCGGCTGGTGGAGATCTACACGTCGGAAGACGAGGGATATCCCTACTCCACGTCGTCGTACCCCGATTTCGACGACCTGCGCGCGCACAACGACGTCTTCACCGACGTGGTCGGCGCCCGGACGTTCCTGGCCCGCGTCGAGCGAGGCGAGCGCCCGGAGATGGCGTTCGGCGAGGTCGTGTCCTGGGACTACTTCAAGGCGTTGGGTGTCCGCATGGCGTTGGGCCGGTCGTTCCTGCCCGAGGAGGATGCCACCCCGGGAGCCCACGCGGTGGTGATCCTCGGCTACCGCACATGGGTGAAGGACTTCGGAAAGGACCCGGGGGTGCTGGGTCGCACCGTGCGACTGAACGGTGTGCCGTTCACCGTGGTTGGGGTCGCGCCGGAAGCGTTCACCGGGAGCATGCCCGTGGTGGTCACGGGATACTACGCGCCCCTCATGATGACCAACGAGCTCATGGGCGGCCTCACCGGCTCGGACCAGCTCGGCCGGCGCGGCAGCCGGAGCATGTTCCTCAAGGCGAGGCTGAAGCCCGGGGTGACCGTGCAGCAGGCCAACGAGGCCCTGAAAGCGTTCTCCACCGGCTTGGCCGAGCGCTTCCCCGACACCAACGAGCACCGGGCAATGTCGGCGCTCCCGTCAGGGGACGTGGCCCTCCATCCCTACGTGGATCGGATGCTCAAGCCCGTGGCGGCCCTTCTGCTCAGCGTGGTGGGCCTGGTGCTCCTCATCGCCTGCGCGAACCTGGCCAGCTTCCTCCTGGCCCGGGCCGAGGATCGGCGCAAGGAGATCGCGGTCCGCCTTGCCCTGGGTGCCGGACGTGGCGCGCTGATCCGCCAGCTCCTGGTGGAGACCACCGTGCTGGCGCTTCTGGGTGGGGTGGCGGGCCTGCTCCTGGCCGACTGGACCCTGAAGCTCCTCACGAGCTTCCAGCCGCCCATCCCCGTGCCGATCCAGTTCGACATCTCCCTGGACCGCACCGTGCTCTTCTTCACCGCCGGCGTGTCTTTGGTGGCGGGGGTCGCCTTCGGGCTGGCGCCGGCGCTCCAGGCCACCAACCCCGACGTTGCGCCCACCCTGAAGGACGAGGCGGGCCGCACGGGCAAGCCCGGCAGGTTCAACCTGCGGAACGCCCTCGTGGTCATGCAGGTGGCGTTCTCCTTCGTCCTTCTCATCGGCGCCGGCCTCTTCGTGCGGAGCCTGCAGAAGGCCCAGCGGATCGACCCGGGATTCTACACGGGTGCGGGGGCTCTCCTGTGGCCCATGCCCGAGCTGTCTGACTACGACACGCCGGAGAAGCTCCGGGACTTCTACCGCGAGGCGCGGGCGCGTCTCCTGGCGGATCCCGGCATCGAGGCGGTGGCCGTGGCCGACCGCTTGCCGCTGGGGTCGGGCATCCAGACCTCCGACTACGTGTTGCCGGGGGTGCCTTCGGAGGCGCCCGACGGGAATTGGGAGATCGACAACGCCCACGTGAGCCCCAGCTACTTCGCCACCATGGACGTGAGGATCGACCGGGGGCGGGCCTTCGAGGAAGACGACGTGGACGGGGACCGGGTGGTGGTGGTGAGCGAGGCCTTCGTGAACCGCTTCTATCCCGGGGAGGACGTGGTGGGCCGTACCATCGAGGACGGCAGGGGGAATCCTCTGCGCATCCTCGGCGTGGCCCGGGACACCAAGGTGAGAACGCTGGGTGAGGCGCCCCGCCCGTACGTCTACGAGATGGAGGGCCAGCCCACCTGGGTGGGGGGGCAGATCGTAGTGCGGGGGAGGGGCACGGGCCCCGAGCTCCTGGCCACGGCGCGCCGCATCCTCGACGAGGTGGACCCGGATCTGGTGTATTTCGAGGCCAAGACCATGAACGAGCACCTGGCGCTCATGCTCTTCCCACCGCGCATGGCGGCAGTCCTCCTCTCGGTGTTCGGAGGGCTGGCGCTTCTCCTGGCCGCCATCGGCATCTACGGCGTGGTGAGCTATGCCGTGTCCAGGAGAACCAGGGAGATGGGGATCCGCATCTCCCTGGGCGCGTCGGTCCGGGACGTGGTCACCATGGCCGTGGGCGGCGGGATGCGCCTGGTCCTGGTGGGGGGCGTCATCGGCGTGGCTCTGGCCGGCGGCGTGACATGGGCCCTGCAGGGCTACCTGTACGGCATCGGAAGCACCGACCTCGTGACGTTCGCCGCGATCCCGGTGATCCTCTCAGGCGTGGCCCTCGTCGCCGCCCTGGTGCCGGCCCGCAGGGCCTCGACGGTGGATCCGGTGCGGGCGCTCCGCAGCGAGTAGACCGGCGAGCCGACAAAGGAATCCGCCGCACGGGAGAGGTGGCCTTGCGGCCGGCCACCCTCCCGTGCGGCGGTTCTCGTCCGGCGGGTCCTCAGCGACCAGCCGCGTCTCCCTTCCCGTAGCCCAGGACCTCTCGGGTCCGGCCGTCCTCCCGGCGCACGATGAGGAAGACCATGCGGCCGTCGGCGTCGCGCCGGGCCCACAGGGAGCCCTCGTCGGCGTCGGGGCCGGTGCGCCGGTGCTCGGCCTCGACCTCGTAGCCCTCGCCCTCCAACCGGTCCCGGAAGGAGCCCAGGATCTGGGCGGGGGAGGCGTCGTCTTCCCAGGTGACCGCGCCCAGGAGGGCTTCGTCGGTGGTCAGGGAGAAGACGGGGCGCTCGGTGCCGGGCGTGTCGCCGGGGCGGGGGACCCAGCCCGGAGCCTCACGGCTTCCAGCACCCACGACGAGCTCCACCTGGTCCTCGTCGCTCTGGATCACCAGATGGCCTCCGTCTGCGTCTCGAACGAGGTCGAAGCGCACGTGCCCGTCGTCGGAGTCGATGGTGAGGCTCCCGCCCCCGTTGCCGCGTACCAGGTTAAGCTGCACGTCGCCGTCGTCGGAGTGGAGGGTCAACGTGCTCACGTCATTCCCGGTCACGCCGCTCGACGCCTGGGTCCTCCGACCCGCTGCATCGGCAGCCACGTTCAGGTCACTCCCCACGAGCCGGCCCACGAGGGCGCGGGAGGGATCCCCGCTGTCGAGGCTGCGGAGGAAGCGCAGTCCCTCCCGGGGCTCCATGCGTGTCAGGGACGTGGTGCCATCCAGCCGCGAGAGGACCCGCGCC